>NZ_JBEOWS010000296.1:0-12474 GCF_040296125.1 Streptomyces sp. NPDC002265
GTGGGCGCCGGAGTGACGCCGGCGGAGTTCGAGGAGACCCCGGACCGGTTCGACATCCCCGACTCCGTGATCGGCTTCCTGCGCGGCGAACTGGGAACCTGGTCGCCGAGCGGGGCGGCGAGCTCGTCGGCTGGGCGGCGCACGGACCGTACCGGGACGGCGAAGTGCGCACCGAGGACGCCGAGTTGTACGCGATCTACGTCCACCCCGGGCACTACGGCGGCGGTGCCGGCCGGGCGCTGCTGGCCGAGTCGGTCCGGCTGCGCGCGGCCGCCGGGCATCCCCGCATGCTCCTGTGGGTGCTGAAGGAGAACACCGGCGCCCGGCGCTTCTACGAGCGGGCGGGTTTCCGCGCGGACGGCGCCGAGGAACCGTTCGAGGCGGGCGGGATGGAGGTCCCCGAGGTGCGCTACAGCAGGAGACTGACGGACTGACGACCGCGAAGGCCGGGCCCAGAGCCCTACCCGTCGCGCGGGATCCGCGCCAGTGCGCGCACCGCCGACTCCGCCAGCGCCGGGTGGGCGAGGGCCTCGTCGAGCACGGGCCGGGCTCGGGTGTCGCCCAGCGTCCCGAGCCCGTCCACGCAGGCGAGGGCCACCCGGCGGTAGGGGTCGTGCGGGGAGCACAGCCGGCGGCGCAGCACGGTGATCAGTGCGGGTACGGACTCGGGCGCGTCCAGTTCGACGAGCAGCCGGACCGGGTGCAGGGCGTAGGCCACGCGCAGTTCGTTGGTGGCGAGGGCGGCGGCCGCGCGGGCGGTACGGGGGTCGCCGAGCCGGGCCAGGGCGTACGCGGCCGAGACGCAGCGCTCGGGGTCGCGGTGGTTGAGCAGCAGGACGAGCGCCTCGAAGGCGCGCCGGTCACCGGCCAACCCCAGCCGGAACGCGGCCAGTTCCCTGGCCCACAGAGGCTGCCCGGGGGCGGTGAGCACCTCCGCGAGCGCGTCGTGATCCCCGGTCGCCGCCAGCCGTTCGCAGCCGGCCGCTCCGCCCGACTCCTGCCGTATGCGCTCCGTGAGTGATCGCAACTCTTCGTCCATGAGGCCGAGACTAGGCCAGGTCCCGGGCGGCCCGTGCGGCTCCCGAGGGGGCAGGTCACAAAATCGGGGGCTGGCGCGCTCGTTACTCACGGGTTAAGCTCAGACGAGCGAGTCACCCACTCGCGTTTCTCCTCGTACCGGCCTGGTGACGCAGCCGGTTCGAGTGTGGTCGGTTCGGTGCCTCGTGTACCGCTGTACGACCCGGCTCCGGGACAGGGCCGGTCGGTTTCCGCCGTTCGCTGCACGGGCGTGTGCGCGCCCTCCCCGCTCCCGGTCCTGTCCGGGCGGAGATCCCCAGCATCGGCACCGGGCGTGTGCGCATGCAGCCCGCCAACACCCGCACTCCTCGCACCCCGTGCGCCTCTCGCGGCGCACCCGGGCGCGCTCCCAGTCGTCACCCTCTCTCCAGGAGTCCCGCGATGGCCACTCCCCTGTCCGACACCTCTCTGTCCCCCCTGAAGACCGTTGCCGTCGTCGGCCTCGGCACCATGGGCACCGGCATCACCGAAGTCCTGGCCAAGGCCGGCCGTGAGGTCATCGGCATCGACGTCAGCGAGTCCCAGGCCGCGCTGGCCGTCACGGCACTGGAGTCCTCGACCGCCCGCGCCGTGCAGCGCGGCCGGCTGACCGAGCAGGAGCGCACGGAGGTCCTCGCCCGGGTCCGCACCTCCGCCGACCTGCGGGCCGCCGCCGACGCCGACCTGGTCATCGAGGTGGTTCCGGAGTCGTACGAGATCAAGCACCAGGTCCTGCGCGAGCTGGACGGCATCGTGCGCCCCGAGACGATCCTGGCCACCGGCACCAACGCGCTGTCGGTGACCCGGCTGGCCGCCGACTCGGCCCGTCCCGAGCGCGTGCTCGGCCTGCACTTCTTCAACCCGGCCCCGGCGATGAAGCTGGTCGAGGTCGTCTCCTCGGTGCTGACCGCGCCGCAGGCGGTCGCCGCCGTCACGGACCTGGCGGTCGACCTCGGCAAGGAGCCGGTCGCGGTCGGCGACCGGCCCGGGTTCCTCGCGGACGGGCTGCTGTTCGGCTACCTCAACCAGGCGGCCGCGATGTACGAGGCGAAGTACGCCTCCCGCGAGGACATCGACGCGGCGATGCGGCTGGGCTGCGGACTGCCCATGGGCCCGCTGGCCCTGCTCGACCTGATCGGCATCGACACCGCGCGCACGGTCCTGGACGCCATGTACGCCGAGTCCCGCGACCGGCTGCACGCCCCCGCCCCGATCCTCAAGCAGCTCAGCGAGGCCGGCCTGACGGGCCGCAAGTCGGGCCGCGGCTTCTACACCTACGACGCCCCCGGCAGTGCCACGGTCGTGCGGGACGCGCTGACGCCGCTGGAGGGTGCCGAGCTCACGCCCGGCCGCCAGGTGCGCTCCGTCGGCGTGGCCGGTTCCGGGACGATGGCCTCCGGTATCGCCGAGGTCTTCGCGAAGGCCGGTTACGCGGTCGTGCTGGCCGCCCGCAGCGAGGAGAAGGCGCAGGCCGCCAAGGCCCGGATCGGCAAGTCGCTGGCGCGCTCCGTCGACAAGGGCCGGATGAGCGCCGAGGCCGCGGCGGAGACCCTGGACCTGATCACCGCGGCGGGCTCCTACGACGCCTTCGCGGACGTCGACCTGGCCGTCGAGGCCGTCGCCGAGGACCTGGAGGTCAAGCGGCAGCTGTTCGCGACGCTGGACAAGGTCTGCAGGCCGGGTGTGGTGCTGGCCACCACCACGTCCTCGCTGCCGGTCGTCGCGTGCGCGCGGGCGACCTCGCGTCCGCAGGACGTGATCGGCATGCACTTCTTCAACCCGGCCCCGGCGATGAAGCTGGTCGAGGTCGTCCGTACGGTCCTGACCTCGGACGACGTCCACGCGACGGTCCGCGAGGTCTGCGTCCGGATCAAGAAGCACGCCGTCGACTGCGGCGACCGGGCTGGCTTCATCGTGAACGCGCTGCTCTTCCCGTACCTGAACAACGCGATCAAGATGGTGCAGGAGCACTACGCGTCCCTGGACGACATCGACGCGGCGATGAAGCTGGGCGGCGGCTACCCGATGGGGCCCTTCGAGCTCCTGGACGTCGTCGGTCTGGACGTCTCGCTGGCCATCGAGAAGGTCCTGCACCGCGAGTTCCGCGACCCCGGCCTGGCCCCGGCACCCCTCCTGGAGCACCTGGTGGCCGCGGGCTGCCTCGGCCGCAAGACGGGCCGGGGATTCCGCGAATATGCCCGCCGCTGAGCGTCCCGGCGACTGGTTCCGGTCGGGCACGGACTGGGGCGGACTGCTCGATCCGGGTGGATTCGGGCGGTCCGGCCGGCCCGACCCTCCCCCGCCCCTCCAGGGCGGGGGAAACCCCGGACCTGCGCACCGAGCTGCGCACATGCAGTACGTTCGGGGCATGCCCCAGCCCGCCAAGTCCTCACGTACACCAGCCGCGCCCGACGTACCGGAGAGCGCCGCGGGCAGCCGCGCGGCCGCGCAGCGGCTGAAAATGCGCCGCGAACTGGCAGCCGCCGCGATGGAGCTGTTCGCGACCAAGGGGTACGAGGCGACCACGGTCGACGAGATCGCGGCCGCGGCCGGGGTCGCCCGCCGCACCTTCTTCCGCCACTTCCGCTCCAAGGAAGAGGCGATCTTCCCGGACCACGACGACACCCTGGTGCGGGCCGAGGCGGTGCTGAATGCGGCGCCCCCGCACGAGCATCCGCTCGACACCGTGTGCCGGGGCATCAAGGAGGTCATGCGGATGTACGCGGCCCGGCCGGAGATCTCGGTCGCCCGCTACACGCTGACCCGTGAGGTGCCCACCCTGCGGGAGGCGGAGATCGCCTCGGTGGCCCGCTACGAGCGGCTGTTCACCCGCTATCTGCTGGGACACTTCGACGAGCACGCGCACGACGACGACGCCAACGACGACCCGCTGCTCGCCGAGGTCGCCGCGTCCGCCGTGGTCACCGCCCACAACCACGTCCTGCGGCGCTGGCTGCGGGCCGGCGGCCAGGGCGATGTCGAGGCCCAGCTCGACCACGCCTTCGCCATCGTGCGCAAGACGTTCGGTTCGGGGATCGGCGCGGGCCGCGGGACGGCCCCCAAGCCCGCCGCGGCCCCGGCGGCGGTCTCCCACCAGGGCGAGGTCCTGGTGACGGTCGCACGCACCGACGCCCCGCTGGACGAGGTCATGCGGACCATCGAGGAGGCGCTCCGCGAGCGCTGACGACCCGACCCTCCCATGTGACGACGGCCACCCTCCCGGGTGGCCGTTTTGGCATGTCAGGGCGTCTTTTCCACCGGATTTCAGAGCCCGTTCGATCGATCATCGCTCATTTGTTACGTAAAGATTTCATCTGAGAGGAAGTTCTGGCACCCCGTGCCTTGCACGGTGACACGGAGTGCCATACGTTGAAGTGGTCCGGGCGGCCGGCGTGCAGAGACCATGCGTACGCCGGCTGTCCCCGCAACCACCTGGTCGCGCGCCCGGACGCCTGCGTCACAGGCAACCTCCCGCGCCACAAAGCGCTGCCGAAGCTCCACCCCCGCCGAACCGACGGCATTCCTCACACCCTCAGCAGCACCGCCGCAACCCTCAGCGCCCCTCCCTCAGGGCGCTCACCGCCGGAGGCAACACCGTGACCGTTAAGGACATCCTGGACGCGATCCAGTCGCCCGAATCGACGTCGGCCGACTTCGCCGCTCTCGAGCTGCCGCAGTCGTACCGCGCGATGACCGTGCACAAGGACGAGACGGAGATGTTCGCGGGCATGCAGACCCGCGAGAAGGACCCGCGCAAGTCGCTGCACCTCGACGAGGTGCCGCTGCCGGAGCTGGGCCCGGGCGAGGCCCTGGTGGCCGTGATGGCCTCCTCGGTCAACTACAACTCCGTGTGGACCTCGATCTTCGAGCCGCTGTCGACGTTCGGGTTCCTGGAGCGCTACGGCCGCACCAACGAGCTGGCCAAGCGCCACGACCTGCCGTACCACATCATCGGCTCCGACCTCGCGGGCGTCGTCCTGCGGACCG
Organism: Streptomyces sp. NPDC002265; assembly: GCF_040296125.1. Taxonomy (NCBI): domain Bacteria; kingdom Bacillati; phylum Actinomycetota; class Actinomycetes; order Kitasatosporales; family Streptomycetaceae; genus Streptomyces; species Streptomyces sp. NPDC002265. The sequence goes on from NZ_JBEOWS010000296.1 coordinate 5,044, forward strand.
GCCCCGGCGTCAACGCCTGGAAGCCCGGCGACGAGGTCGTCGCGCACTGCCTGTCCGTCGAGATGGAGTCCTCCGACGGCCACAACGACACGATGCTCGACCCCGAGCAGCGCATCTGGGGCTTCGAGACCAACTTCGGCGGCCTCGCCGAGATCGCGCTCGTCAAGTCCAACCAGCTGATGCCGAAGCCCGGCCACCTCAGCTGGGAGGAGGCCGCCGCCCCGGGCCTGGTCAACTCCACCGCCTACCGCCAGCTGGTCTCCCGCAACGGCGCCGGCATGAAGCAGGGCGACAACGTCCTGATCTGGGGTGCGAGCGGCGGCCTCGGCTCGTACGCCACCCAGTTCGCCCTGGCCGGCGGCGCCAACCCGATCTGTGTCGTCTCCAGCGACCAGAAGGCGGACATCTGCCGCTCGATGGGCGCCGACGCGATCATCGACCGCAACGCCGAGGGTTACCGGTTCTGGAAGGACGAGCAGACCCAGGACCCGAAGGAGTGGAAGCGCTTCGGCAAGCGCATCCGCGAGCTGACCGGCGGCGAGGACATCGACATCGTCTTCGAGCACCCCGGCCGCGAGACCTTCGGCGCGTCCGTGTTCGTCACCCGCAAGGGCGGCACCATCACCACCTGCGCCTCCACCTCGGGCTACATGCACGAGTACGACAACCGCTACCTGTGGATGTCCCTGAAGCGGATCATCGGCTCGCACTTCGCCAACTACCGCGAGGCGTGGGAGGCCAACCGCCTCATCGCGAAGGGCAAGATCCACCCGACGCTGTCGAAGGTCTACTCCCTGGAGGAGACCGGCCAGGCCGCCCACGACGTGCACCGCAACGCCCACCAGGGCAAGGTCGGCGTGCTCTGCCTGGCGCCCGAGGAAGGCCTCGGCGTGCGCGACGAGGAACTGCGCGCCCAGCACATCGACGCCATCAACCGCTTCCGGAACATCTGAGGTCCACCCATGAGCGAGCGTCAGAAGGACCGGCCGTGGTTGATGCGGACCTACGCCGGTCACTCCACGGCCGAGGCGTCCAACGAGCTGTACCGGCGCAACCTCGCCAAGGGCCAGACCGGCCTGTCGGTGGCGTTCGACCTGCCGACGCAGACCGGCTACGACTCCGACCACATCCTCGCCCGCGGCGAGGTCGGCCGGGTCGGCGTGCCGGTCGCGCACCTCGGTGACATGCGCCGGCTGTTCCAGGACATCCCCCTGGAGCAGATGAACACCTCGATGACGATCAACGCCACCGCCATGTGGCTGCTGGCGCTCTATCAGGTCGTCGCCGAGGAGCAGGGCGCGGACGTCACCAAGCTCCAGGGGACGACGCAGAACGACATCGTCAAGGAGTACCTGTCGCGGGGCACCCATGTGTTCCCGCCGGGGCCGTCGCTGCGGCTGACGACGGACATGATCTGCTACACGGTCAACCACATCCCCAAGTGGAACCCGATCAACATCTGCAGCTACCACCTGCAGGAGGCGGGGGCCACTCCGGTCCAGGAGATCGCGTACGCGATGTCCACCGCGATCGCCGTGCTGGACGCGGTGTTCGCGTCCGGCCAGATCCCGGAGGACCGCAAGGGCGATGTCGTCGCGCGTATCTCCTTCTTCGTGAACGCGGGCGTCCGCTTCGTCGAGGAGATGTGCAAGATGCGGGCGTTCGGCCGCATCTGGGACCAGATCACCCGTGACCGGTACGGCATCGCGGACGCCAAGCAGCGCCGCTTCCGCTACGGCGTCCAGGTCAACTCCCTCGGCCTGACCGAGGCGCAGCCGGAGAACAACGTCCAGCGGATCGTGCTGGAGATGCTGGCCGTGACGCTCTCCAAGGACGCCCGCGCCCGTGCCGTGCAGCTGCCGGCCTGGAACGAGGCCCTCGGCCTGCCCCGCCCCTGGGACCAGCAGTGGTCGCTGCGCATCCAGCAGGTGCTGGCGCACGAGAGCGACCTGCTGGAGTACGAGGACATCTTCGCGGGCTCGCACGTGATCGAGGCGAAGGTCGCCCAGCTCGTCGAGGACTCCCTCGCCGAGATCGACCGGATCCAGGAGATGGGCGGCGCGATGGCCGCCGTCGAGTCCGGCTACCTCAAGTCGCAGCTGGTCTCCTCGCACGCCGAGCGACGGGCCCGGATCGAGTCCGGCCAGGAGAAGATCGTCGGCGTCAACATCTTCGAGACGACCGAGCAGAACCCGCTGACCGCCGACCTGGACACGGCGATCCAGACGGTGGACCCGGCGGTCGAGGCACGGGTCGTCGAGTCGCTCGGGCAGTGGCGCGACACCCGCTACCAGCCGCCGTTCAACCACCCCCGGCCCTGCAAGGCGCTGGAGCGCCTCAAGGAAGCCGCCAAGGGCACCGGCAACCTCATGGAGGCCACCCTGGAGTGCGCCCGCGCCGGGGTCACCACCGGCGAGTGGGCGGGGGCGCTGCGGGAGGTGTTCGGGGAGTTCCGCGCCCCGACCGGTGTCTCCTCGGCGCCGGTGGCCGTCCCCGCCGAGGCGGGCTCGCCCATGGCGGAGGTCCGCCGCAAGGTGGACGCCACCGCCCGGGAGCTGGGCAGCGGAAAGCTCCGCTTCCTGGTCGGCAAGCCGGGCCTGGACGGGCACTCCAACGGTGCCGAGCAGATCGCCGTGCGGGCCCGCGACGCCGGGTTCGAGGTGGTCTACCAGGGCATCCGGCTGACCCCCGAGCAGATCGTGGACGCCGCCCTCGCCGAGGACGTGCACGCGGTCGGCCTGTCCATCCTCTCCGGCTCGCACGCCCAGCTCGTCCCGGACGTGCTGGAACGGCTGCGCGAGGCCGGCGCGGCCGACATCCCGGTGATCGCGGGCGGGATCATCCCGAACGCCGACGCCGAGCAGCTCAGGGCCGCCGGGGTGGCCGCGGTCTTCACCCCGAAGGACTTCGACATCACCGGGATCATCGGCCGTATCGTCGACGAGATCCGGAAAGCGAACAAGCTCGACCCCCTGGAGGTCCCCGCATGACCACGCCCGTCAACCGTCTGCGTCCGCGACGCTCCTGCCTCGCGGTCCCGGGGAGCAACCCGCGCTTCCTGGAGAAGGCGCAGGGCCTGCCGGCCGACCAGGTCTTCCTGGACCTGGAGGACGCGTGCGCGCCGCTCGCCAAGCCCGAGGCGCGGCACACCATCGTCAAGTTCCTCAACGAGGGCGACTGGACCGGCAAGACGCGGGTCGTGCGCGTCAACGACTGGACGACCGAGTGGACGTACCGCGATGTCGTCACGGTCGTCGAGGGCGCGGGCCAGAACCTCGACTGCATCATGCTGCCGAAGGTCCAGACGGCCCAGCAGGTGGTGGCGCTGGATCTGCTGCTGACGCAGATCGAGAAGACGATGGGCTTCGAGGTCGGCAAGATCGGCATCGAGGCGCAGATCGAGAACGCCCAGGGCCTGAACAACGTCAACGAGATCGCCACCGCGTCCCAGCGTGTGGAGACGATCATCTTCGGCCCGGCCGACTTCATGGCGTCGATCAACATGAAGTCGCTGGTCGTGGGTGAGCAGCCGCCCGGCTACCCGGCGGACGCCTACCACTACATCCTGATGAAGATCCTGATGGCCGCCCGCGCCAACAACCTCCAGGCGATCGACGGCCCCTACCTCCAGATCCGCAACGTCGAGGGCTACCGCGAGGTCGCCGGCCGGGCCGCGGCCCTCGGCTTCGACGGCAAGTGGGTGCTGCACCCGGGCCAGGTCGAGGCGTCGAACGAGATCTTCTCGCCGTCGCAGGAGGACTTCGACCACGCCGAGCTGATCCTGGACGCGTACGACTACTACACGTCCGAGGCCGGCGGCAAGAAGGGCTCGGCGATGCTCGGCGACGAGATGATCGACGAGGCCAGCCGCAAGATGGCCCTGGTCATCTCCGGCAAGGGCCGCGCCGCCGGTATGCAGCGCACCACCAAGTTCGAGATCCCGGAGGCCTGAGCGCGATGCAGTTCGGACGGACCTACGAGGAGTTCGAGGTCGGGGCGACGTACAAGCACTGGCCCGGAAAGACGGTCACGGAGTACGACGACCACCTGTTCTGTCTCCTCACGATGAACCACCACCCGCTCCACATGGACACCAACTATGCGGAGAACACGACGGACTTCGGCAAGAACGTCGTCGTGGGCAACTACATCTACTCGCTGCTGCTCGGCATGTCCGTCCCGGACGTCTCGGGCAAGGCGATCGCCAACCTGGAGATCGAGTCGCTCAAGCACGTGGCGCCGACCTTCCACGGCGACACGATCTACGGCGAGACCACGGTCCTCGACAAGACGCCCTCCCGGTCCAAGTCGGACCGCGGGATCGTCCACGTGGAGACCAAGGGCTACAAGCAGGACGGCACGCTCGTGTGCGTGTTCCGCCGCAAGGTGATGGTGCCGACCGAGACGTACATCAAGGAGCGCGGCGGCGAGCAGCCCGGGCGCCCGGAGCTCAAGCAGCAGGAGAAGTAGAGATGGCGCGACTCGCCCAGACCGCCGGTCTGACCGACATCCAGCAGGAGATCCTCTCCACCGTCCGCGACTTCGTGGACAAGGAGATCATCCCGGTCGCCACCGAGCTGGAGCACCGCGACGAGTACCCGCAGCAGATCGTCGACGGCCTGAAGGAACTGGGCCTCTTCGGGCTGATGATCCCCGAGGAGTACGGGGGTCTCGGCGAGTCGCTCCTGACGTACGCCCTGTGCGTCGAGGAGATCGCCCGCGGCTGGATGTCGGTGTCCGGCATCATCAACACGCACTTCATCGTGGCGTACATGCTCAAGCAGCACGGCACGCAGGAGCAGAAGGACCACTTCCTGCCGCGCATGGCGGCCGGCGACATCCGCGGCGCCTTCTCGATGTCGGAGCCGGCCCTCGGCTCGGACGTCTCGGCGATCTCGTCGAAGGCCGTGAAGGACGGCGACGAGTACGTCCTGAACGGCCAGAAGATGTGGCTGACCAACGGTGGCACGTCGTCCCTCGTGGCCGTCCTGGTGCGAAGTGACGAAGGACACCCCGAGGGCACGGCCCCCCACAAGTCGATGACGACGTTCCTCGTGGAGAAGGAGCCCGGCTTCGGCGAGGTCCGTCCCGGTCTGACCATCCCCGGGAAGATCGACAAGATGGGGTACAAGGGGGTCGACACCACCGAGCTGATCATGGATGACCTGCGGATCTCCGCGGATCGCGTGCTCGGCGGGGTCACCGGGCGAGGTTTTTACCAAATGATGGACGGTGTGGAGGTCGGCCGCGTCAACGTGGCGGCGCGTGGCTGTGGCGTCGCCCAGCGTGCCTTCGAGCTCGGTGTCCAGTACGCCCAGCAACGTCACACTTTCGGCAAGGCGATCGCCCAGCACCAGGCCATCCAGTTCAAGCTCGCCGAGATGGCTACCAAGGTCGAGGCCGCGCATGCCATGATGGTGAACGCAGCACGCAAAAAGGACTCCGGGGAGCGAAACGACCTCGAAGCAGGGATGGCGAAGTACCTCGCCTCCGAGTACTGCAAGGAGGTCGTCGAGGACGCCTTCCGGATCCACGGCGGCTACGGCTTCTCGAAGGAGTACGAGATCGAGCGCCTCTACCGTGAGGCCCCGATGCTGCTGATCGGCGAAGGTACCGCCGAGATCCAGAAAATGATCATTGGGCGCAGATTGCTCGAAGAGTACCGAATCCAGGGCTGATTGTCCGGCTACGGGGTGTTTTCTTCGAGAAGAAGATCACACCCCGTCAACGGTCTCCAGCCGTCGACTAAGGTTCCCGACTTACCCAGTTGCGGCTCTTAGCCGCTACGATCGCCGGAAAGCCGCCGTCCCCTGTTATAGCGCGGCATCATCCGCTACGAAGGTCATCCATGCCCCACAGCCAATCCTCTGCACCTCGCGGCCGGGTCCGCCTCGCGCGCGGAGCATCGCCGTGGCTTCTCCCGACCGTCGCCACCGCCGCCCTCAGCCTGGCCCGCGCGCGCCGTTCCGGTGCCGCCAAGGCCGTCGCCGTGCCCGCCACCGCGCTCGCCGCGGGCATGCTGTGGTTCTTCCGTGACCCCGAGCGCGAGATCACGCAGGGCCGGGTCATCTCGCCCGCCGACGGTGTGGTGCAGAGCATCATGCCGTGGAAGGACGGCCGGACCCGCGTCGCGATCTTCATGAGCCCGCTCAACGTCCACGTGAACCGTGCGCCGCTGGCCGGCACCGTGACGTCGGTCGAGCACATCCCCGGTGGGTTCGTTCCGGCGTTCAACAAGGAGAGCGAGAACAACGAGCGCGTAGTCTGGCATTTCGACACCGAACTCGGTGACATCGAGATGATCCAGATCGCCGGCGCCGTCGCCCGCCGCATCGTGCCGTACGTGCCCCAGGGCACGAAGGTCGAGCAGGGTGACCGCATCGGCCTGATCCGCTTCGGCTCGCGTGTCGACATCTACCTGCCCGAGGGCGTGGAGGTCGCGGTCGAGGTCGGTCAGAAGACCGTGGCTGGGGTGACTCGCATTGACCGTGATTGATCCGGAGACCCAGGCAGGCTGGGTGCCCGAGGCCGACGAGGTGGACGACGAGGAGGAGATGCCTCTTTCTCTCCGCCTGTCGATAGCGGACACGCTCACGCTCGGCAACGCCACGTGCGGCTTCATGGCGGTGTACTTCACCACCACCGGCATCCTGATCCCGCACCTCACCGGCAGCCAGGAATCCGGCATGGCCCGCCACAGCGCGGCCACCGCCGTCATCCTGATGCTGTGCGCGGCGGTCTTCGACCTCTTCGACGGCCTGGTGGCGAGGAAGCTGCGCTCCTCCCCGATGGGCGCGGAGCTGGACAACCTCTCGGACCTGATCAGCTTCGGCCTGGCGCCGGCCTACTTCGTCCTCGTCTACGGCATGGTCGCGGACGACGCGTACCAGCGCGTGGCGGCGGTGGGCGCGATCGTGGTGTTGCTGGCGGTCGTCCTGCGGCTCGCCAGGTTCTCCTGCGTGACGGTCAAGAACGGCATGTTCCAGGGCATGCCGAGCCCCTTCGGCGCGCTGACGGTCGTCTCGATCGTCCTGCTGGAGCTCCCCTTCGTGGCCACGCTGCTGGCGATCCTGGGCACCGCCTGGCTGATGGTCAGCCGGGTCGAGTACCCGAAGCCGCGCGGCCGGCTCGCCGGGGCGGTGCTCGTCTGGATCGTGCTGAGCATGGGCCTGCTGGCGGCCTGGGCCTTCGACGCCCCCGGCGGCCAGATGCTGCTCCAGACGGGCTGCGCGCTCCAGCTGGTCATGGGCGCGGTCATCCCGCTGTTCGCCACGGCCCGCCGGGTGAACAACTTCCGCGACAACCGGCGCGAGGCGCGGGCGGCGCAGCTGCCGTAACGGCGGCAGCGCGCGGAACGACGTACGACAGGGAAGGGCTCCGGACCGAGAGGTCCGGGGCCCTTCCGGCGTTCCCGGACACCCGGGTCGGCGC
>NZ_JBEOWS010000297.1:0-12455 GCF_040296125.1 Streptomyces sp. NPDC002265
GCACAGGCCTGTGGCGCGAGGCCTGTGGCACAGACCCCACGGCGCGAGGCCTGTGCCTGCGGCTGTGCGGGGTCAGCCCGCGGTCTGCACCGGGGCCGCGTCGCCCGGGTTCACGTCCCGCAGCAGACAGGTCAGCCGGGCCGTGCACACGCGTCGGCCCTCCTCGTCGCTGATCACGATCTCGTACGTCGCCGTGGAGCGCCCGCGGTGCACCGGCGTGGCGACCCCGGTCACCAGGCCGGAGCGGGCCCCGCGGTGATGCGTGCAGTTGAGGTCGACGCCGACGGCGATCTTGGTGCTGCCGCCGTGCAGCATGGAGCCGACCGAGCCGAGCGTCTCCGCGAGGACGGCCGAGGCGCCGCCGTGCAGCAGGCCGTAGGGCTGGGTGTTGCCCTCGACCGGCATGGTGCCGACGACGCGGTCCGCGGACGCCTCCAGGATCTGCACGCCCATCCGGGTGCCGAGGTGACCGGCGGAGAACAGGGCGGGCAGGTCGACACCGAGCGCGGCGTACTCGTCGATGACCTCCTGCGGGAACTTCACTTGCTGCTGCTCGCCCATGGGGCCGGCTCCGTTCGTCGGGATCGGTACGGCGCTCCGTCCGGTGTTCCTTCCGGTGTCCGGTTCGGTGTTCCGTACGGCGCTGCCGACTGAGCAAACGCTCAGTCGGTCGCCGATTGTTCCAGACGCACCACGACGGACTTGCTGGCCGGGGTGTTGCTGGTGTCGGCGGTGGCGTCCAGCGGGACCAGGACGTTCGTCTCCGGGTAGTAGGCGGCCGCGCAGCCGCGCGCCGTCGGATAGAGCACCACCCGGAAGCCGGGCGCCCGGCGCTCCACGCCGTCCTTCCACTCGCCCACCAGGTCGACGTACGAGCCTTCGGCGACGCCCAGCGTGCGTGCGTCCTCGGTGTTGACCAGCACCACCCGGCGGCCGTTGGTGATGCCCCGGTAGCGGTCGTCGAGACCGTAGATCGTGGTGTTGTACTGGTCGTGCGAGCGCAGGGTCTGGAGCAGCAGCCGGCCCTCGGGCAGGGCGGGGAACTCGACCGGCGCGGCGGTGAAGTTGGCCTTTCCGGTGACCGTCGGGAAGCGGCGCTCGTCGCGCGGTGCGTGCGGCAGGGTGAAGCCCTCGGGGCGGGCCACGCGCGCGTTGAAGTCCTCGAAGCCGGGGATCACGCGCGCGATGCGGTCGCGGACGGTCGCGTAGTCCTTCTCGAAGTCCTCCCACGGGACCTTGCTGTCGGTGCCCAGCACCCGGCGTGCCAGCCGGCACACGATGGCCGGCTCGGACAGCAGGTGGGCGCTGGCGGGCGCCAGCCGGCCGCGGGAGGCGTGCACCATGCCCATGGAGTCCTCGACCGTCACGAACTGCTCGCCGCCGGCCTGGAGGTCGCGCTCGGTGCGGCCCAGCGTCGGCAGGATCAGGGCGCGTGCGCCGGTGACGACGTGCGAGCGGTTCAGCTTCGTCGAGACGTGCACGGTCAGCCGGGCGCGCCGCATGGCCGCCTCGGTGACGTCGGTGTCGGGCGAGGCGGAGACGAAGTTGCCGCCCATGGCGAAGAAGACCTTCGCCTCGCCGTCGCGCAGCGCGCGGATGGCCTGGACGACGTCGTAGCCGTGCTCGCGCGGCGGGGCGAAGCCGAACTCCTTCTCCAGCGCGTCCAGGAAGGCGGGGGCGGGCCGCTCGAAGATGCCCATGGTGCGGTCGCCCTGCACGTTGGAGTGGCCGCGCACCGGGCACACGCCCGCGCCGGGGCGGCCGATGTTGCCGCGCAGCAGCAGGAAGTTGACGACCTCGCGGATGGTCGGGACGGAGTGCTTGTGCTGGGTGAGGCCCATGGCCCAGCAGACGATGGTGCGCTTCGAGGCGAGCACCATGCGCAGGGCTTCGTCGATCTCCTCGCGGGTGAGGCCGGTCGCGGTGAGGGTCTCGTCCCAGTCGGCGGCACGCGCGGCCGCGGCGAACTCCTCGAAGCCGTGGGTGTGCTCGTCGACGAACGCCTGGTCGACGGCGCCCTCGGTCTCCAGGACGAGCCGGTTGAGGAGACGGAAGAGGGCCTGGTCGCCGCCGATGCGGATCTGGAGGAAGAGGTCGTTGAGGGCGGCGCCCTTGAGCATGCCCTGCGGGGTCTGCGGGTTCTTGAAGCGCTCCAGCCCCGCTTCGGGCAGCGGGTTGACGCTGATGATCCGTGCGCCGTTCGCCTTGGCCTTCTCCAGCGCGGACAGCATCCGCGGGTGGTTGGTGCCGGGGTTCTGGCCGGCGACGATGATCAGGTCGGCCTGGTAGAGGTCGTCCAGCAGGACGCTGCCCTTGCCGATGCCGATCGTCTCGGTCAGGGCCGAGCCCGACGACTCGTGGCACATGTTCGAGCAGTCGGGCAGGTTGTTGGTGCCCAGCTCGCGGGCGAAGAGCTGGTAGAGGAACGCGGCCTCGTTGCTGGTGCGGCCCGAGGTGTAGAAGAGGGCCTCGTCGGGCGAGCCGAGGGCGGCGATCTCGTCGGCGACGATGTCGAAGGCGCGCTCCCAGGTGACCGGCTCGTAGTGGTCGGCGCCCTCGGGGAGGTACATGGGGTGGGTGAGGCGCCCCTGCTGGCCGAGCCAGTAGCCGCTGCGTGCGCCGAGGTCCTGGACGGAGTGGGCGGCGAAGAACTCGGGGGTGACCCGGCGCAGGGTGGCTTCCTCGGCGACCGCCTTCGCGCCGTTCTCGCAGAATTCCGCCGCGTGCCGGTGCTCCGGCTCGGGCCAGGCGCAGCCGGGACAGTCGAAGCCGTCCTTCTGGTTGACGCGCAGCAGGGTCAGCGCGGTGCGCTTGACGCCCATCTGCTGCTGGGCGATGCGCAGGGAGTGCCCGACGGCCGGCAGTCCGGCGGCCGCGTGCTTGGGCTCGGCGACGCGCGGCGCGTCCTGGACCGGATCGGCCTTCGGCGGCTTCGTTGCCATCGCGAGCTCTCCTTCTTCGGTGTGTGCTGCGTCTCCCGGGTCGTGCCGTCCGTCGGCTGCCCTGCCACGGGCCCGGGACCTTCGGCATCCTCGATCCTCGCACGCGGCACCGACAACGCTCGAAGCCGGTCGTGCGGGGAAATGGGAGCAATGCTTGCGCGACCGCGGGTGAGCCTGCTGTGCGCCACCCGCGCCGCTCGCGCCCCCTCGTGCCCCCCGCGCCCGGCTGTCCCGCGACCGCCTGCGGGGCGGCGGCGGGACGGCGGCGGGACGGCGGCAGGGTGGCCGGGGGACGGGTCGACGGGCAGGCGGGGACGGGCCGACGGACAGGCGGGGGACGGCCGGGCGCGGGGGCGTGAGTGCGCAGGGCGGAGCCGACTGTCGGTGCGGCGTGGCAGGATCGGGGACGTGGCAGATTCAGCAGCGAAGACGACCGACGAAACCTCCGGCGAGAGCCGCCCGCGCCTGATGCTCATGGACGGGCACTCGCTGGCCTACCGCGCGTTCTTCGCGCTGCCCGCGGAGAACTTCACGACCGCGACGGGCCAGCCGACGAACGCGATCTACGGCTTCGCGTCGATGCTGGCGAACACGCTGCGCGACGAGTCGCCCACGCACTTCGCGGTGGCCTTCGACGTCTCCCGCAAGACCTGGCGCTCCGAGGAGTTCACGGAGTACAAGGCGAACCGTTCCAAGACCCCGGACGAGTTCAAGGGCCAGGTCGAGCTGATCGGCGAGCTGCTCGACTCGATGCACGTCTCCCGGTTCGCGGTCGACGGCTTCGAGGCCGACGACATCATCGCCACGCTCGCCACGCAGGCCGAGGCCGCCGGCTTCGAGGTGCTGATCGTCACCGGTGACCGCGACTCCTTCCAGCTGGTCTCCGAGCACACGACGGTGCTGTACCCGACGAAGGGTGTCTCCGAGCTGACCCGGTTCACCCCGGAGAAGGTGTTCGAGAAGTACGGACTGACGCCCGCGCAGTACCCCGACTTCGCGGCCCTGCGCGGCGACCCGTCCGACAACCTGCCGGGCATCCCCGGCGTCGGCGAGAAGACGGCCGCGAAGTGGATCAACCAGTTCGGTTCGTTCGCGGACCTGGTCGAGCGGGTCGACGAGGTTAAGGGCAAGGCCGGGCAGAACCTGCGCGACCACCTGGACGCGGTGAAGCTCAACCGCCGGCTGACCGAGATGGTGCGCGACGTCGAGCTGCCGAAGACGGTCGCCGACCTGGAGCGCGCGCCGTACGACCGCAAGACCATGGCGATGATCCTGGACACCCTGGAGATCCGTAACCCCTCGCTGCGCGAGCGGCTGCTCGCCGTCGACCCGGGCGCGGTGGACGCCGAGTCGGCCGCGGTGGTCACGGAGGGGGTGGAGCTGGACGGCACGGTGCTCGGCACCGGCGAGCTGGCCGGCTGGCTGGCCGGGCACGCCGGTGAGGTCCTCGGTGTCGCCATGGTCGACACCTGGGCGCTGGGCAGCGGCTCGGTCTCCGAGGTCGCGCTCGCCGCGGGCGGCGGTGCGGCCGCCTGGTTCGACTCTTCCGAGCTGGACGAGGCCGACGAGAACGCCTTCGCGGCCTGGCTGTCCGACGCGGACGCGCCGAAGGTCCTGCACAACGCCAAGCGCGCCATGCGGGTCCTCGCCGAGCACGGCTGGAGCGTCGCCGGTGTGCGTATGGACACCGCGCTGGCCGCCTACCTCGTCAAGCCCGGCCGGCGCTCCTTCGACCTGGACGCGCTGTCCCTGGAGTACCTGGGCCGGGAGCTGGCTCCGGCCGCCGCGGCCGACGGCCAGCTGGCCTTCGGTGCGGACGACGGAGCCGAGGCCGAGGCCCTGATGGTCCAGGCCCGCGCGATCCTCGACCTGGGGGAGGCGTTCGAGAGCCGGCTGGCGGAGGCCGGCGCGGCGGACCTGCTGCGGGACATGGAACTGCCCACCTCGGCGCTGCTGGCGCGGATGGAGCGGCACGGCATCGCGGCGGACCGGGCCCACCTGGAGGCCATGGAGCAGATGTTCGCGGGCGCGGTGCAGCAGGCCGTGAAGGAGGCGCACGCCGCGGCCGGACACGAGTTCAACCTGGGCTCGCCCAAGCAGCTCCAGGAGGTCCTCTTCGGCGAGCTGGCCCTGCCCAAGACCAAGAAGACGAAGACGGGCTACACCACCGACGCGGACGCGCTCGCCTGGCTGGCCGGCCAGACCGACAACGAACTGCCGGTCATCATGCTGCGCCACCGCGAGCAGGCGAAGCTGCGCGTCACCGTCGAGGGCCTGATCAAGACGATCGCGGGCGACGGCCGTATCCACACCACCTTCAACCAGACGGTGGCGGCGACCGGACGGCTGTCGTCCACGGACCCGAACCTCCAGAACATCCCGGTGCGCACCGACGAGGGCCGGGCGATCCGGCGCGGCTTCGTGGTCGGCGAGGGCTTCGAGTCGCTGATGACGGCGGACTACAGCCAGATCGAACTGCGGGTGATGGCCCACCTGTCCGAGGACGAGGGCCTGATCGAGGCGTTCACCTCGGGCGAGGACCTGCACACCACGGTCGCCTCGCAGGTCTTCTCCGTCGAGCGCTCCGCCGTCGACGCGGAGATGCGCCGCAAGATCAAGGCGATGTCGTACGGCCTGGCGTACGGCCTGTCGGCGTTCGGTCTCTCCCAGCAGCTGAACATCGAGGCGGCCGAGGCCCGCGCGCTCATGGACACCTACTTCGAGCGCTTCGGCGGCGTACGGGACTATCTGCGCCGGGTCGTGGACGAGGCACGGTCGACGGGCTACACCGAGACCCTCTTCGGACGCCGCCGTCATCTGCCCGACCTCAACAGCGACAACCGGCAGCGCCGCGAGACGGCGGAGCGCATGGCCCTCAACGCCCCGATCCAGGGCACGGCGGCGGACATCGTCAAGATCGCCATGCTGAACGTGGACCGGGCGCTGCGGGAGGCGGACCTCACGTCCCGGATGCTGCTCCAGGTCCACGACGAAATCGTCCTGGAGATCGCCCCCGGTGAGCGGGTGGCGACCGAGGAGATCGTCCGCCGGGAGATGGCGGGCGCGGTCGCGCTGCGCGCCCCGCTGGACGTGTCGGTGGGTGTGGGGCCGGACTGGGAGTCGGCCGCGCACTGAGCGCGCCGCACGGACCCGGCGGTCTGCCCGCGGGGGCGGCCGCCCGTCCGGTGCCCCGCGCCGCCGGACGGTGTGCGGGGCACGGGTGGGGTGCGGAGCAGGGGTGGGGTACGGGTGGGCGGTGGACGTTCTTCCGCAGTGGTCCGTCACCCGCGTGGCCCCCGCGAGAACGCCCGCGGGGGGCCGCGACCGTAAGGATGCGGGCATGGGTATACGCACGCTCCACCGCCGGACGGGACCCGACCGGGCCCGTCCCCAGGGACAGTCGCCGGCGCGGTCCGACGGCAAGGGCAGGGCTGTTACCGGTGCCGGGCTCCCGGTGGTCCCGGCCTTCGCGGCCGGGGCGGGGGCCGTCCGTGTCCCCGCCACGGCGGCCATGACCGCACGCCGGACGGTGGCCGGGCTCCGGCGCCGGTTCACCCGTGGGGGACCGTACGCCGCGGACCCCCGTGAGACGCCCGCCTGGCGTCTGTGGGCCGACACCGGCCGGGCCTACCTGTGCCTGCTCCTGGCCCGGCTTCCCCGGAGGCATCGCGCCACGAGGACCGTCACCGTGTTCGTCGCTGCGCCCGTCGGGCTCCGTCCGCCTGAGAGCTCCGGACAGGAGTGAGGCCCGGCGGGCGCCACTTGTGTCCGGAGCCCTGAGGGAGCCCTAGGGCCTGTCGTTTGGATCAGCCCGGCGGCGCGGGGTGTGGCACGCACATCTGCGGCGTTGTCGTCACTCGCCGACGTCCCCCAGCCTTCGGCCGGGAGGTGCCCCCACCGCGTCGACTCCCTCCTCCGCCTTGCAGCTGCACGCACCACACCCCGCTCGGGTCGACCGGCAGCCAGGCCGGTCATGGCCGGCCTGATCCAAACGACAGGCCCTAGGGGCGGCCCCGACCGACGCCGACGCCGACGCCCTCCACGCCGTCCATTTCCTCTACGCCTTGCACGTCCTCCGGGCGCCCGGAGGCGGCCCCGGGTGCCGGACGCCGCACGCGGACGCCGACGGCGTACAGCAGCAGTCCCGGCACGAGTCCCGCGCCCACGCCGAAGCACAGTGTCGGGATCAGCTCCAACGGGCTGAGTGCCGTGTCCCAGGACACCCACCCCCGCGACACCCGCTGCACCGCCCCGGCCAGCACGCAGCCGCCGATCAACGAGGCCGCCCACCAGCGGTCCCGCGCCGAGAGAACCGGCACACCCGAGAAGCCACCCTCCGCCCCCTCGCCGGCGGCACCCGTCGACCCCGCTGCCGGACCGGACGCCGTCGAGCGGGCCGCCGTCGGACGGGCCGTAGCCGGGCGGGTGGGCGTACGGCGCAGCGCGAACAGCACGAACGCGGCGATCACCACCGCGGCGACGGCCGAGCTGCCGTACTGCGCGTACCAGTAGACCGGCCGGCCCGCCGCCTCCCGGCCCAGCACCGGGAACAGCCGCGTACCCCAGCGGTCGTGGTGCGTGAACGCGTCCCACACGACATGCGTCAGCGCGCCGAGCACCGCCGACAGGTACCACCGCGCCGCCGTGACCGCCCCCGCGCGCGCCCGTGGCGCCCCGCAGTGCAGCAGCGCCGCCCACCGCCCCTGCCGGGCCCGCGGCAGCAGCGCCACCAGCGGCTCCCGCACCAGCGCCCACAGGCACACCAGCGCCCAGGCGACGGGCACGTCGACCGTGAAGACGCCCGGGAAGGAGTGCGTGACGTCGCCGAACTCCATCGCCCCCGGGACGACACCTGCCGCGTAATAGGTCATGTCGGGCGCGAAGGAACCAGCCACGAGGACAGCGGGCACCAGCGGCCCGCGGCCGGAGCCGTCGGTGCGCAATCCGGGCAATACGGCCGCCGCGTGGCTCAGGGTGAACGGCAATTCGGCCTCCTGTGCAGGACGTTGGCCGAACGGCCGACCCGGTGATCATTTGTTTCCCAGTATGCGTGACGATCGTCTTGGGTAACCGGACTTGGCCAACTGGTGAATATCGGACGTGAACGGGTGCCCGTGGAAAGCAAGTTGTCGTAGGGTCGCCTGGGTCACACCCCCGGGAGGGCAACCCCCGGGGCGGCAGGACCGTCACACCAGAGCGGGACATGCAGACGGAAGTCGGTCGGGTGCACACGGCGCCCACGGGAGGGGTTCACTCGATGGCGGCGCAATTCGGCAAGCGTCTTCGCAAGGGGGCCCTCGCCACCACCGTGGCGGCGGCCGCGGTCGCGGCACTCTCCGCCTCTCAGGCGCCGGGAGTGACGGTCGACACCCAGGGCAGGCAGACGGCCGCCGACGCGCAGGCCACGCCCGAGGCGACCGTCGGCGACGGCGCCGCCACCGGCAACTCGCCCTACTACACCGACCTGCCGCCGCTGAACAGCCCGGCCCCCGCGACCTCGGCCCCGGTCCCGACGCCGGGCGCGAGCACGGGTCCCGTCGCGACGGGACCGGCCGAGGCGGGCATACCCGCCACCGTCCTGGACGCCTACAAGAAGGCCGCGGCCGAGCTGGCCGTCTCCAAGGCCGGCTGCAACCTGCCCTGGGAACTCCTCGCCGCCATCGGCAAGGTCGAGTCGGGCCAGGCCCGCGGCGGCAACGTCGACGCCAACGGCACCACCCTCAGCCCCATCCTGGGCCCGAAGCTGGACGGCAACGGCTTCGCGCTCATCCCGGACACCGACAACGGCGCCTACGACGGCGACACCACCGTCGACCGGGCCGTGGGCCCCATGCAGTTCATCCCGTCCACCTGGGCGTGGGCGGGCCGCGACGGCAACGGCGACGGCGCCAAGGACCCCAACAACGTCTACGACGCCGCCCTCGCCGCGGGCCACTACCTGTGCCGCAACGGCTGGGACCTGTCCACCCAGGCCGACCTCCACCGCGCGATCCTCAGCTACAACTACTCGCAGGACTACCTGAACACGGTCCTGTCGTGGCTGGAGTACTACCGCAAGGGCACCCACGAGGTCCCGGACGGCACCGGCACCCTGCCCGCCCACCGCAGCGACGGCCAGCACTCGTCGGGCCCCACCACCTCCCCGTCCGCGCCATCGACGCCCGATCCGTCCGCGCCGACCCCCGGGAAGCCGAAGCCGTCGACGCCGAGCACCCCGGCCCCGACGCCCACCGACACGGTGGACCACCTGAAGGACGTCGGCACGGCGAAGCTCACCGCGACGGCGGGCCAGGCGTTCGACGGGAAGATCAGCACGCGCGCCGAGACCAAGGCGGGCAAGGGCGTCGGCAAGGTACGGATCCGCTTCACCCTCGTCGGTGACACCGACGCCACCTTCGCCGGCGGCGAGAGCGTCGCGACCGTCGTCACCGACACCACGGGCGTCGCGGTGGCGCCCGTGCTCCAGGCGGGCGAGAAGACCGGCAGCTTCACCGTCCGGGCCCTTGTCGTGGGCCGCACGCTCTCCGCCGTCGACCACGCGGCCAGCGTCACCGCCCGCGCCGCCGACGCGCTCACCCGCACCGCCGACGCCGCGCTGAGCTGCACCGCGGGCGGGGAGTTCGCGGACCAGGTCGAGGTGAAGGCCACCTACGGCGGCGCCGTCGCGGACAAGGTCGCGGCCACCGCCATGCTCGTCGGGGCGGCGGGTGACACGACCGAGAACGACAAGGGCCCCTACTTCAAGGACGCCGACGGCAAGGCCGTACGCACCCTGACGGGCCTGGAGACCGACGCGAACGGTTTGCTGAAGCTGCCCAAGCTGTACGCGGACGACACCGCCGGCACCTACCTGCTGCGCATCACGACCACCGGCGGGGCGACGCTGACCGTCGAACTGACGGTCACCGCGGCCGAGACACCCGACCCGACCCCGAGCCCCAGCGACTCCCCCTCGGCGACCGCCTCCGAGTCCGCTTCCGCTTCCGCGACTCCCTCGGCCTGACCGGCACGGCCGGTCGGCCTTCCGGCCGGCGCGAGACAGGGCGCCCCTCCGCTTCGGCGGCGGGGCGCCTTCGTCGTGTGCGCCCTGCGTGTTCTCATCTCGCCCGGCCGTTGCTACGGTGCCCGATCTGACGAGGTATCAGTTCCAGTCCGTCGGGAGGCTCCGTATGCGTGCCCTGATCGCCGCCGCGACCGGTCTCGCCCTCGCGTTCGCCCTGGTCCTCACCCTCACCGCGCTGGGCTCACCGACCGGCCGCACGTCCCCCGAACCGCTGCTGACGACGGTCCCCGCACACCCGTGACCGTCCGCTGACAGCCGTCCGCCGAAAGCCGAAGACCGTCCGCCCGAAAGCCGTCCGCCCGAAAGCCGCGTCCGCCGAAGACCGTCCGCCGAAAGCCGTTCCCACCCGGGAGGGAGGCCGAGATGCGCCGCAAGGCCGGCCTGTTCCTGCTCGCCCTCGCCGTGTTCTTCGCGGCGCTGTCCCCGTTGCTGCGCTGGTACGCCTTCCCGCGCCTGGCCAAGATCCCCGCGAACCAGTACCAGGACATGGTCCTGGAGGCGAAGGACGCCACCCTCCTCGACTACGGCACCATGCAGGCCCGCAAGGTCTCCAAGGTCACCATCGTGCAGACTCTCAAGGGCAACGTGGAGGAGTCGGACCGGATCGAGAAGACCGCCGGCCGGGACGTCGTGGTCTGGGACGGCCTCTCCTACGTCCAGGGCCCCGACGGCAAGATGGTCTCCAAGGTGTCCGAGCGCTACATCTTCGACGCCCACACCCAGGAACCCGTCCACGCCACCGGCGAGGCCGTCGACGGCGACCCGGTGCGACGGCAGGGCATCGAGTTCAAGTGGCCCTTCCTGACGGAGAAGCGGGACTACGAGTACTTCGACGCGCAGACCCGCACCTCGGCGCCCATCCACTACCGGGGCACCCGGGACTTCCGCGGCCTGAACGTCTACTACTTCGAGCAGACCGTCCCCTGGACCAAGGTCGCGTTCCCCAAGGTCATGCCCGTCGAGGGCGTCACGCCCGAGTCCGTCGCCGGGACCGGCACCACCCGCTGGTACACCACGGTCCGCAGGTTCTGGGTCGAACCCGTCACCGGCGCCCCCGTCTACGGCGAGGAGATCCACCAGGAGGAGCTGCGCGGCGGCACCCTGCTCGGCGGCCGCGCGAAGGTCACCGCGTTCGCGGGACACGTGAAGATGCGCGAGGACTACATCGAGCACACGGTCGCCCTGGTCCAGTCCAACCGCACCCTGGTTCTGCTGCTGACCTCCTACCTGCCCTGGGGCTGCCTGGCCCTGGCCGCGCTGCTGCTCGCCCTCTCCCTCTGGCTGGAGGCACGCGGCCGGCGCCCCGGCGGTCCGGCACCGGCGCCCGCCGCGGACCCCGAACCGGTCACCGCCTGAGCCGGGCGTTGGTGTGCCGGGTCGGCTCCGCGCCGGCGGGGTCCTCCGGCCAGGGATGCTTCGGATAGCGGCCGCGCAGCTCGGCCCGTACGCCCTTGTAGCCGTCCTTCCAGAAGGAGGCGAGGTCGGCGGTGACGGCGGCGGGCCGGCCCGCGGGGGAGAGCAGATGCACGAGCAGCGGCACCCCCGCGACGGCCGGCGACCGCTGGAGGCCGAACATCTCCTGCAGCTTCACCGCGAGCACGGGCTGCTGCGGATCCCCGTAGTCGATCCGGACCTGGGAACCGCTGGGCACGGTGATCCGCTCGGGGGCCAGTTCGTCGAGCCGGGCGGCGTCCCCGGACGCCCACGGGAGCAGCCGGGCGAGCGCCTGCCGGGCGTCGATCCGCGCCAGGTCCGCGCGCCGGCGCGCCCGGCCGAGCTCCGGCTCCAGCCAGTCGTCCACGCGCGCGTGCAGCGCCTCGTCGCCGACGTCCGGCCACGGGTCACCGAGGTGCAGCCGCAGAAAGGCGAGCCGCCGGCGCAGCGACTCCGCGTCCTGCGTCCACCGCAGCAGCCCGAACCCTTCCTGCCGCAACCCCTCGGCCAGCGCGTTCCGTACGAGTCCGGGTTCCGGGTCGGCCAGCGGGCGCACCGTGAGCTCCACGGCACCCAGCCGCTCGACCCGCCGGGCGACCACGTCGCCGTCCGCCCAGTGCACCTCCTGGCCGTGGGAGAGCAGCGGCGCGGCCGCCGACCGGGCCACGTCCTCGTCCACCACGGCCGCGAGCTGCACCCGTGCGTGCCCCCGGCCGAGCGGCCGGTCCGCGACCGCGACCGCGAGCCAGGGCGCCCCGCGCAACCCCGAGCCCTCGCGGAGCTCCGCGCGGGTCCCCGAGGCCATCAGATACGAGCCGCCGTGCGCCCGGGCGACACGCTCGGGAAAGGCAAGCGCGGCAACCAGCCCCACCAGCCGATCCTCCCCGAGCCCCGACCCGGCACCGGCCGCGGTGCCTGCGACACCGGCCGCGGTGCCTGGGACACCGGATGCGGCACCCGTGACGCCTGAGACACCGACCGCAGCACCCGCGACACCGGCCGCGGCACCCACGGCA
>NZ_JBEOWS010000298.1:0-12449 GCF_040296125.1 Streptomyces sp. NPDC002265
CCGTCGGCCAGGGCTACGCCTCCGGCCTGGTGGGCATCGCCCAGGACTTCGGTGTGAACGTCTGATCCGCACCGCCCGCGCGAAGCCCCCGTCCGACCGGCCGGGGGCTTCGGCGTTCTCCGGTGCAAAGCCCCCCGGGACCTGCCCGGTCAGGGCCTGTCCGGCGGATCACGCCGCAGACGCGGGGTCCGGCACACACACCTGCGGCGTTGTCGTCACTCGCCGACGTCCCCCAGCCTTCGGCCGGGAGGTGCCCCCACCGCGTCGACTCCCTCCTCCGCCTTGCAGCCGCACGCACCAGACCCCGCTCACCTCGGCTGACACGGCACCGCAACTCTCCTGCGACTTGATCCGCCGGACAGGCCATACCCTGCGGCCATGCGTCTCGATCCGCTCGCTCTCACCCCCGACCGCGACATCCCGGCTCCCCTGCTCACCGAACTGACCGCGCTCTACGCGTCCGCCCGGACCTTCCACGCGCTCAGCGGCGAGTTCCCCGACCCGGACGACATCCGTCCGGAACAGGTGGCGGCGGCGCTCGCGGACGAACTGGCCCAGCCGGGTGCGGAGGTGTTCCTCGCCCGCAGCGAGGGACGGCTCGTCGGGGTCGTCGTGACCCTGACCCGTCATCCCGACCCGGCCGACCCGGACCCGTGGATCGGGCTGCTGATGGTGGACGCGCGGGAGCGGCGGAAGGGACACGGGCGCGAGCTGGCGACGGCCGTCGAGGAACGGTTCCGGGCCGCCGGGCGCGGCGCCGTGCGCCTCGCCGTCCTCGACGCCAACCCCGAGGGCCTCGCCTTCTGGACCGCCCTCGGCTACGAGGTCCTCGACCACCGCCGCGACCGCCAACTCGGCCGCCCCTGCACCGTGCTGCGCAAGCCGCTGCGGGGATAGGCCCGTTCCGGAACGGATCCGGGCCCGGGGCCGGTCAGCGACGGGGCGGCTTGCCGTCTCCGTACAGCCAGTCCCGCCAGATCGCGCCGAAGTCCTTGTCCGGCGCCTGGCGTTCCACGTACGCCGTGAACTGGGCCGTGTCCGCGTTGCCGTGGCGGTGGGCGGCCGCCCAGCCCTGGACGATGTCGTAGAACGCGTCGTCGCCGACGGTCTGCCGGATCTTCTGGAGGACCATCGCGCCACGCCAGTACACGGGCGGGTCGGAGATGTGCGCCGCGCCCGACGGCTTCGCGGGCGGGAACGCCCAGACCGCCGCGTCCGCCTCCGCGGTGCCGAAGTAGTCGCCGTCGTAGAGCGAGTCGAAGGTCTCCTGGGCGCTGTCGCCGCCCTGGTCCTCCTGCCACAGCCACTCCGCGTAGGTCGCGAAGCCCTCGCTCAGCCACATGTCCCGCCAGGTCCTCGGCGTGACGGAGTTGCCGTACCACTGGTGGACGAGTTCGTGGACGAGGGTGCCGGTGTCGAGGACACCGGGGAAGACCGGCCGGTTCTGGGTCTCCAGGGCGTAGCCGACCTCGTCCTGACGGTCGACGATCACCCCGGTGGAGGAGAACGGGTACGGGCCGAAGTTGGTCTCGGCCCACTCCATCACCTCCGGGAGCTTCGCCAGCACGGCGCGGCTCTCCTTCGCCCGGGCCGGGTCCACGGCGACGTACGCGGGCAGCGCCCCGCCGACGGTGGAGCGGGCGACCTGGTAGCGGCCGATCGCGACCGTGGCGACGTAACTGGCCATGGGTTCGGCGGTGTGCCAGGAGAAGGTGGTCCGGCCGCCCGCGGTGGTCTCGCCGGACTGCTCCCCGTCGGAGACCGCGGTCAGGCCCTTCGGCACGGTGACGGCGATGTCGTACGTCGCCTTGTCGGAAGGGTGGTGGTTGCCGGGGAACCAGGTCATGGACCCCGTGGGCTCGCCGAGCGCGAGCGCCCCGTCGGCGGTGGGCAGCCACCCCTCCTTCGAGCCGTCCTGGTCGGTGAGGGTGAGCGGGGTGCCCTCGTAGCGGACCGTGACCTGGAACGTCTCGCCGTCGCGGAGGACGTCCCGCGGGCGGACGGTCAGCTCCTGCCCCGCCCGGTCCCAGCGTGCCTTCTCGCCCTCGACGGTGACCGTCCGGACGTCCAGACCCTTGAGGTCCAGATCGAAGGCGGAGAGGTCCTGGGTGGCGCGGGCGGTGATGCCGGCGGTGCCGGTGAGGTGGCGGCTGCCGGGGTCGTAGGCGAGCCGCAGGTCGTAGTGGGTGACGTCGTAACCGCCGTTGCCCGCCTTCGGGAAGTACGGATCGCGCAGCCCCGGGCCGCCCGGCGTGCCCTGGCCGCCACCGCCGTCGCACGCGGCGAGGACGAGCGCGAGCACGAGCGCGGGCACGACAGGCGCGGATCGGGACATGTCAGCGATCCTATGAGGGCGTGACACCATCATTCACGTGCTCGACATCGGCTACGCCCTCTCCAACCGCTTCCCGGACCCGCCCCAGACGGACTACCGCCGCGCGGACGTCCATGCGCTGCGGCACGACCTGTTCTGCGGCGACGTCTATCTGGCGGACACCGAGAAGGACCACGAGTTGTCCACAGCCTGGGGATGGGTGCCGGTGCTCGACTTCGCGTGGGCGCTGTGCGACATCGTGGAGCGCATCGACCAGGACCCGGCGGGCTCCCGCGCCTCCCGCCCGCAGCACGCGGAACTGGACTTCACCGAGTCCACCGACCGCATGCTCTTCGAGCGCCGCTTCGGCTGGGTGGACATCGAGTCCGACTGGATGCCGGCCGAGGAACCCCCGCTCACCTTCTCCCACAGCGAACTGCGCCGCGAGGCACGGGACTTCCTGCACGACCTGATCGCCGACCTGGTCGACCTGCACGACGACCTGGGCGAGAACCCGGCGATCTGGACCCTCCAGGCCCGCTTCCCCCGGGTGGGCTGAGCCCGCACCGGCCGGCGGCCCGGCAAAGGCCCGCCGCCGCCCCGGCTCCAGGCCTCCGGCCCCCCGGCCCTCGACCCCAGATCTCGGCCCTCGGCCCAGTTCTCGGCCCGCCTCTCAGTCCTCCACGCGGATTCCCAGCTCCGCCGCCAGCACCGGTGCCAGATCCAGCAGTTGCCCCGTACTGATCACCGCTCCGCGCAGCCGGTCCACCCCGCGCGCGATCTCCAGCGAGGCGACCCCGCGCAGATCCACGTCAGTCAGGGTCGCCGCGCCGAAGTCCACGCCCTTCAGCACGCAGTCCACGAACTCCACCCGTTCCAGCCGGGCACCCCCGAAGTCCGGCTCGACCAGGACGCAGCCCTCGAAGACGACGTCCTTCAGCCGCGCCGTGCGCAGGTTGAGGTAGTCGATCTTCCCGCCCCGGACCACCACCCGCTCCAGCACCGACCCGTGCAGCTGCACCCCGCCCAGCCGTGCGTCCACCAGCTCGACGTCCCGCAGCGTCGACTCGGCGAGGTCGGTGCCGACCCCCCGTATGCCGGTCAGGACCGAGTCCAGGATCCGGGCATGGTGCAGTCGCGTCTCGTCCAGCGCGCAGCCGTTCAGCGCGCAGTCCATGAACCGCGCGCCCGCGCCGTCCTGCCCTGCGAAGTCCTCCGGCCCGAACTCCAGCCCGTCGTAGTCCCCGTCGGGTTCCAGACCGCCCCCGGCGTACGGCTCCAGCGGCGGCAGCCGCACCTCCGGCCGCCGCGCGCCCGCGCGCCGGGAGCCGCCCGCCGTACCGGACCCGCTCCGCCCCGCGGTCCTGCCCGCCCCGCCCGCACCTGTCCTCGCCATGCCCCCATCCTGCACCGCGCCACTGACATCCCGCCCGGACCGCCTCACCGTCGCCCTTGACCTCAAGTGCGATCGAGGTCGAAGAGTGGACCCCGGGCCCGGCCCCGGTCGCGCCCCCCTCCCCTCCCTCCTCCCTCGGCCCCGACGGGAAGTCCCCATGCACGCCATCCGGCTCCACGCCTTCGGCCCCGCCGAGAACCTCGTCCTGGAACAGGTCGAGGACCCCCGGCCCGCCCCCGGCCAACTGCGCATCGCCGTCGCCGCGGCGGGCGTCCACTTCCTCGACACCGCCCTGCGCGAGGGATTCCGGGGCCCGCTGCCCGAGCCGCCCGCCCTGCCCACCGTCCCCGGCCGCGAGGTGGCCGGCACGGTCGAGTCCCTCGGCGAGGGCGTCGCGGACCACTGGCTCGGCCGGCGCGTGGTCGCGCACCTCGGCTTCGCCCCCGGGGGCTACGCCGAACTGGCCGTCACCGATGCCGACCGCGTCCACGAGATCCCCGAGAACCTCGACTTCGCCCAGGCCGTCGCCATGATCGGCACCGGCCGTACGGCGCTGGGGATCGTGCAGTTCGCCGAGCTCGGCCCCGGCTCGGTCGTCCTGGTCCCGGCGGCCGCGGGCGGCATCGGCACCCTGCTGGTGCAGTACGCCGGGAACGCCGGCGCCACCGTCGTCGGCCTCGCGGGCGGCCCGCACAAGGTGGCCCGGGTGCGGGCGAACGGCGCCGACCTGGCCGTCGACTACACGGACCCCGCCTGGCCCGGCAAGGTCCGCGCACACCTCGGCGGGCGCCCGGTCACCGTGGTCCTCGACGGTGTCGGCGGCGAGGTCGCCCGCGAGGCCGTCGCGCTGCTCGGCCCCGGTGGCCGGCACCTCGTCTTCGGCTGGTCGGCGCAGCTCCTGGGAGGCGGCGGCGCCCACCTCGTCGAGGGCGTCTCCGAACAGGTCCTCGGCCCGGCCATGACCCGGCGGACCGGCGGACCCCACCCGCTGCGCACCCTCGAACTGCGGGCCCTCGCCGAGGCCGCCGCCGGCCGTCTCACCCCCGCCGTACAGCGTTTCCCGCTCGCCGAGGCGGCCGCCGCGCACCGCGCCCTGGAGACCCGGAACACGATCGGAAAGGTGGTCCTGGAGCCATGACCGAGTACGGCGCACACCGAGATGCGGCCCCTGCCGATCCATGGTCTTCTGACCGGGTGAGTGACCCCCGTACGGGTGAGACCACCACCTCCCTCGACACCGACCCGCACCGCTGGTGGGGGCTGGTGGTGATCGCCCTCGCGCAGCTCATGGTCGTCCTGGACGCGACCATCGTGAACATCGCGCTCCCCTCCGCACAGCGCGCACTCGGCATGTCCGACGGCAACCGCCAGTGGGTCATCACCGCGTACACCCTCGCCTTCGGCGGTCTGCTCCTGCTCGGCGGCCGAGTCGCCGACATCGTGGGCCGCAAGCGCACGTTCGTCATCGGGCTGGTCGGCTTCGCCGCCGCCTCCGCGTTCGGCGGCGCGGCCACCGGCTCCGGGATGCTCTTCGGCGCCCGCGCCCTCCAGGGCGCCTTCGCCGCCCTCCTGGCCCCCTCCGCGCTCAGCCTCCTCACCACGACCTTCACCGACCCCAGGGAGCGCGGCAAGGCCTTCGGCATCTACGGCGCCCTGGCCGGCAGCGGCTCGGCGATCGGCTTCATCGTCGGCGGGCTGCTCACCGAGTACCTGAACTGGCGCTGGTGCCTCTACGTCAACGTGCCCATCGCGATCGTCGCCGTCCTCGGCGCCGTCGTCCTGCTGCGCGACAGCCCCGGCCACGCCGGTGCCCGCCTGGACGTGCCCGGGGTGCTGCTGGGCTGCGGCGGCCTCGTCTCGGTCGTGTACGGGTTCAGCGAGGCGAACCCGCGCGGCTGGACCGACCCGCTGGTGCTGGCGCTGTTCGCGGTGGGCCTGGTACTCCTCGCGGCCTTCGTGTGGTGGCAGACCCGGGCCCCCGTACCGCTGCTGCCCCTGCACGTCGTCAGGGACCGCAACCGGGCCGGCTGCTTCCTGACCATGGCCCTCGCCGTCATCGGCATGTTCGGCCTGTTCCTGTTCATGACCTACTACCTCCAGGTCATCCTCGGCTACTCACCGGTGAGGACGGGCCTGGCCTTCCTGCCGCTGACCGCCGCGATCATCGTCGGCTCCACCCAGATATCCGCCCGGCTGCTGCCGCGCGTGGCCCCGCGGATGCTGATGGTCCCCGGGATGGTGCTGGCCGCGAGCGGCATGCTCGTCCTCACCCGGATGACGGTGGACTCCTCCTACCCCACCGAGATCCTGCCCGCGCTGGTCCTCATGGGCCTCGGCATGGGCCTGACCTTCATGCCGGTGTTCTCCACCGCCACCGCGGGCGTCGCCCCCCGGGACGCCGGCGTCACCTCCGCCACCGTCAACACCTCGCAGCAGGTCGGCGGCTCCATCGGCACGGCCCTGCTCAACACGATCGCCACCACCAGCGGCGCCGCGTACATCACGGCGCATCTGCGCAACCCCGCCCAGAAGGACCTGATCGTGCGCGAGGGCATCGTCCACGGCTACACCGTCGCCATCTGGTGGGCCGCCGGGATCATGCTGCTGGCCGGCCTGGTCGCGGGCCTGATGGTGACGGCGAAACCGCCCGCGCGCGAGGTACCGGCGCCGGCGCCGGTACCGGAGTCGGCGGCCTGACCGGCCCGCGCGGCTCAGCGCCGCCCGCCTGCCTCAGCGCCGCCCGCCCCGGCACCGCCCCGAACAACCCTCGGTGCAGCCCGTCCCGGCGTCTCCCGCCCGCCTCAGTGCCGCCCCGCCACCCGGTCCGCCGCCCGGGCCAGCCGGGAGGACCGTGCGCCGTGCGTCTCCCGCTCGCGCCGGTCCGCCGCCCGGTAGGTGGCGTACATCCCCTGCACGCCCAGCCACCGCAGCGGCTCCGGCTCCCACCGGCGGACCTTGTGTCCCACCCAGGGCAGCCCGGTCAGCTCCGTGCGCCCGCCCTGGCCGGAGTCCTGCTGCACGAGATCGCTCAGCGTGCGGGCCGCGAGGTTGGCGGTGGCGACGCCCGAACCGACGTAACCGCCCGCCCAGCCGAGCCCCGAGGACCGGTCCAGGGTGACCGTCGCGCACCAGTCCCGGGGCACGCCCAGCACACCCGACCAGGCATGTTCGATCCCCACCCCGGCCAGCGAGGGGAAGAAGTCCACGAGGATCGCGCGCAGCGCCTCGACCGTCGCCGCCTGGGTCCGTCCGTCGTTGTCGGTCCTCGACCCGAAGCGGTACGGGACGCCCCGCCCGCCCAGCGCGATCCGGCCGTCGGCGGTGCGCTGCGCGTACATGTACGCGTGCGCCATGTCGCCCAGCGTCTCCCGCCCGTCCCAGCCGACCGACTCCCACTGCGCGGCCGTCAGCGGCTCGGTCGCGATCATCGAGGAGTTCATCGGCAGCCAGGTCCGCCGCTGCCCCTTCAGCGAGGCGGTGAACCCCTCCGTGCAGCGCAGCACATAGGGCGCGCGGACGGTCCCGTACGGGGTGACCGCGTGCTTCGGCCGGATCTCCGTCACCGGCGTCGACTCGTACAGGGTCACGCCCAGCGCCTCCACGGCCGCCGCCAGCCCCTTGACCAGCTTCACCGGGTGCACCCGCGCCCCGTGCGGCGTCCACGTCGAACCGACCGCGTCCGCGACCCGGATCCGCTCGGCCGTCTCCCGGGCGCCGTACAGCTCCCGGTCCTTCTCCCCGAACGCCAGTTCTCCCGCGTGGAACGCCTTCAGCCGCGCCAGCTGGGCCGGCGTGCGCGCGACCTCCAGCACCCCGCCCCGGTGGACGTCCGCCTCGATGCCCTCGTCCGCCACGACCCGGACGACCTCGTCGACGGTGTCGTTCATGGCCCGCTGCAACCGTGCGGCCGCCTCGTGCCCGTGCAGCTTCGCGTACCGGTCGCGGCCCGCGATGCCGTTGTACAGCCAGCCCCCGTTGCGGCCCGAGGCGCCGTAGCCGCAGAACTTCTGTTCCAGGACGGTGATCCGCAGGAACGGAGCGGCCTTCTTCAGGTAGTACGCGGTCCACAGGCCCGTGTACCCGCCCCCGACGATCACGACGTCCGCGGAGGCGTCCCCGGCCAGCGGCTCCCGCCGCGCCGGAAGACCGTCGTCCGCGTACCAGAACGAGATGCCGCCGTTGACGACGCTGCCGCCCGAGTTGTTCATGTCCGGGACGTTAACCCCTGCACTCGGCCACTGTCTCCTTCGGATTCCGTGCTTTTCCGCGCCCTCGGGTGAGCGGAAAACAGGCCAGCCCGATCAGCGCCGAGACGAAATGTCCGACGTCGGTGAAGGTGCGGCCGATCACCAGCGGGACCCCGTACCAGGCGAGCACGAAGGCGAGATAGGGGTACCGCCAGGGCGCGGCGATCCGGTAGGTGAGCACCGCGACCACCCCCGCCAGCGCGTAGCTCACACCTACGTCGAGGGTGTTGACCGCCGAGGGCGGCGCCATCCCGTCCCGGATCGCCCGCAGCAGCACGCCCTCGCTGATCAGCGTCGCCAGCACGTGCGCGGCCCCGCACACCGCCAGCCAGCGCGGCGTGCCCAGCCAGCGCTCGGCCTGCGCGTGGAAGACGGAGTACAGCACGACGTACGGCCACCAGAACCCGCCGGCGATCCACATGGCGCTGGCGATCAGCACCCGCACCGGGTTGTCCGACAGTTCGTGGAGGTTCGTCGACCGCTGCCGCAGGAACTGTTCCTCGAACTCCGGCGACATGTGGTGCAGGGCGACCGTGGTGACGAACAGGATCGCCAGCCACACGTACGTACCGGGCGCGCTGCGGACGTACGCCCGCACCCGGCGCAGAATCTCGCCTCCGCTGATTCGCATGAGCCGATTCACACACGTCGGTACCGTCCGGGGCGTGATCGACATTCCGAACAGATCGGCGACCCCTTCACACGGCCGGGGCCTGTCCTAGGCTCGCAAACATGATCCGTACCGCCGTGCCCGCCGACATCCCCGTCCTCCACAGCCTGATCCGTGAACTCGCCGAGTACGAGAAGGCCCCGCAGGAGGCCCGGGCCACCCCGGAGCAGCTCCACGAGGCGCTGTTCGGCGAGCACCCCGCCGCCTTCGCCCACATCGCCGAGGACGACGCCGGCGGCGGGCCGGTCGGCTTCGCCCTGTGGTTCCTGAACTTCTCCACCTGGCGCGGCGTCCACGGCATCTACCTGGAGGACCTGTACGTCCGCCCCATGGCCCGCGGCAGGGGCCACGGCAAGGCCCTGCTGACGGAGCTCGCCCGCATCTGCGCGGAGCGCGGCTACCAGCGCCTGGAGTGGTCGGTCCTGAACTGGAACCGGTCCGCGATCGACTTCTACGACTCGCTCGGCGCCCTTCCCCAGGACGGGTGGACGACGTACCGGCTGACGGACGAGGCGCTGACCAAGCTGGGGACCCAGGAATAGCCCCGGGACAGCCCGACCCAGGGTCCCCCGGACAGACAAAAGCCCAGGCCGCCACCACTGCGGCCCGGGCTCTTCCGGAGCCCCCTGTCGGATTCGAACCGACGACCTTCGCTTTACAAGAGCGGTGCTCTGGCCAGCTGAGCTAAGGA
The DNA here is from genome assembly GCF_040296125.1 of Streptomyces sp. NPDC002265. NCBI lineage: Bacteria > Bacillati > Actinomycetota > Actinomycetes > Kitasatosporales > Streptomycetaceae > Streptomyces > Streptomyces sp. NPDC002265. Next base: position 9,319 of record NZ_JBEOWS010000298.1, read on the forward strand.
GGCGTGCGCGTACGCCGGACGCACGTGCCCGTGCAGTGTACCCACGTCGCGAGGGCTCTCCGTCGAAAATTTCCGCGAAGTTCACAGTCGTCCGGGTACTGACAGATCGGGTGACCTGGAGGTAGCGTCCTGAAGCGGTTCACTCGTGTGGACTACACCAACCACCTTCCTACAACGGATCGTCCGGCACGTTCCTGCCGGTAGAAGGGGGCCCATTCACCATGGCCACTGTCTCGTTCGACAAGGCGACCCGGATCTACCCGGGTTCCGAGAAGCCCGCCGTAGACGCACTCGAGATCGAGATCGAGGACGGCGAGTTCCTCGTTCTGGTCGGTCCGTCCGGCTGCGGCAAGTCCACCTCGCTCCGGATGCTCGCGGGGCTCGAGGACGTGAACGCCGGCGCCATCCGCATCGGTGACCGTGACGTCACCCACCTGCCGCCCAAGGACCGGGACATCGCGATGGTGTTCCAGAACTACGCGCTGTACCCGCACATGACGGTCGCCGACAACATGGGCTTCGCGCTCAAGATCGCCGGCGTCAACAAGGCGGAGATCCGGCAGAAGGTCGAGGAGGCCGCGAAGATCCTCGACCTGACCGAGTACCTGGACCGCAAGCCGAAGGCGCTCTCCGGCGGTCAGCGCCAGCGTGTCGCCATGGGCCGCGCCATCGTGCGCGAGCCGCAGGTCTTCCTCATGGACGAGCCGCTGTCCAACCTGGACGCCAAGCTCCGTGTGTCGACCCGTACGCAGATCGCCTCGCTCCAGCGCCGTCTGGGCATCACGACCGTCTACGTCACCCACGACCAGGTCGAGGCCATGACGATGGGCGACCGCGTGGCGGTCCTCAAGGACGGTCTGCTCCAGCAGGTCGACTCCCCGCGCAACATGTACGACAAGCCCGCCAACCTCTTCGTGGCCGGCTTCATCGGCTCCCCGGCGATGAACCTGGTCGAGGTCCCGATCACCGACGGCGGGGTCAAGTTCGGCAACAGCGTGGTGCCGGTCAACCGCGAGGCACTGAAGGCCGCCGCCGACCGCGGTGACCGCACGGTCACCGTCGGCGTGCGTCCCGAGCACTTCGACGTGGTCGAGCACAACGGCGCCGCCGCCGCCTCGCTGTCGAAGGACGCCGAGGACGCCCCGGCCGGTCTCGCGGTCTCCGTGAACGTCGTCGAGGAGCTCGGCGCCGACGGCTACGTCTACGGCGCGGCCGAGGTCGGCGGCGAGGTCAAGGACCTGGTGGTCCGCGTCGGCGGCCGTCAGGTGCCGGACAAGGGCGCGCAGCTTCACGTCGTGCCGCGGCCGGGCGAGATCCACGTGTTCTCGACCTCCACGGGCGAGCGCCTCACCGACTGACCGCATGCCGCCCGGGACGAAGACTCCCGGATGATTCACCCCCGCTGACGAATCGGGCCCCGCACTGTGCTGCGGGGCCCTTTTCGTGGTCGCCGAATACCCCGGCAAAACACCCTTTTCGAGTGATGTACGTCAACGCCCTACCCAAAAAGAGGCGTCTTCTCATCCCCCGAACCGGTGACTAAATGTCGCCAAATCATTACCGGGCGCTACCCTCACACGCGTGAAGCACTCCACCTCCCAACAGACGCGACGCGGCCACCGGGGCCCCGCCCACCGGATCGGCCGCACCCTCGCCCTCGTCCTGCCCGTCGTCCTGGTGCTCTCCGGGACCCTCGCGGTCACCCGGGTCAACTGGTCGGGCAACCCCTCGAACTCGGTGCTCACCGCGTCCGACGTCTCCACCGCGAACGGCGCCTCGCGCTCCGTGGTCCGCGCACCGCAGGACCTGCTGCGCGACCGGCTGCTGACGCAGTTGCAGGACAAGGACCCGGGCGTCGTCCTCACCCACCTCCAGCAGGCCGTCAACGGCCACCCGTCGCTCGCCGAGCACTGCGCCTCCATCGCCCGTGCCCTGGGCCGTGCCGCGGTGCGCATCTACGGCGCCCCGCGGGCCCAGTCGTACGCACGCCCCGTCTGCGACACCTCCTTCGCGTCGGGGGTGGCGGCCGGTCACAGCTGAACCCCGACCCCGCGGCCGGCGCCCCGCACGGCGGCCGGCCGGGAACGGCCGGCCAGGATCGGATCTCCGGTCCGGGCCACCGGCGGGGCGCCGCGTACAGTTCGGGCATGACCGATCCGCACGCCGCGTCCCGCCCCACGCAAGCCGTCATCCTGGCCGGTGGCCAGGGTTCCCGGCTGCGCCCCTACACCGACGACCGGCCCAAGCCGATGGTGGAGATCCCCGGCACGGGGACGCCGATCATCGGCCATCAGCTCGTCTGGCTCGCCGAGGAGGGCGTGACGGACGTGGTGGTCAGCTGCGGCCACCTCGCCGACGTCCTCCAGAAGTGGCTGGACTCGGCCGACCTGCCGGTGAACGTCACGACGGTCGTCGAGACCGAGCCGCTCGGCCGCGGTGGCGGTCTGAAGTACGCGGCCGCCCGTCTCCCGCACCCCGACCGGTCCTGGTACGCGACGAACGGCGACATCTGGACCCGTTTCTCGCTGCGTGACATGGCGGACTTCCACACCGAGCGCGACGCAGTGGCGACCCTCGCCCTGGCCCGCCCGCGCATCCCCTGGGGCGCGGTGAAGACCGACGGCTTCGGGCACATCACGGACTTCATCGAGGCCCCGCCGACGACTAACGAGATCAACGCGGGCGTCTACGTCTTCTCCCCCGAGTTCGCCGATCTGCTCCCCGCGCGGGGCGACCACGAGCGCACCACGTTCCCGCATCTGGCGCGGGAACGCCGCCTCGCGGGCTTCCCGATCCCGCAGGGCGCCTACTGGCGGGCGATCGACACGGCGAAGGACCTGACCGAGGCCGCACGGGAACTGGCCGCTCTGGGCCGCTGAGAGGCCGGGACCCTCCCGGCCCGCGGACGCCTCGCCGCCCCTGCGGGGCCGCACCGCGTCCGTGGGGCCGCACAGCGCCCGTACGGGGCCGCAAAGGCCCGCACGACGGCCGTACAGCGCCCGTACGACGCCCGCACGACGCCCGCAGGGCGGTCGCGCAGCGCCCGTACCGCCCATTCAGCGCCCACACGGCGCCCGTACGACACCCGCAACCGATGCCCGTGCGGCGGCGCGGCAGTACGACGACGGGGC
>NZ_JBEOWS010000299.1:0-12441 GCF_040296125.1 Streptomyces sp. NPDC002265
GTCCGGACGCCACGGGAACGAGCAGCACCGGCACCTCGGCACCCGCCGCGGCCCGGCGGGCTCCGGGCCCGATGGCGCCCCCGCAGGCCCGCGTCCCGGCCGCTGCGAGCCCCGACCGCACGGCTCCCGCCAGAGCCGTGCCGAGCGGCCCCGCGAGCGCCAGCACGCCCCGCTCCTTGTGCGCCAGCAGCACGGCCCGCACCTCGTCCCCGTACCGCGCCGCCGCGTACACGGCCGGCAGTCCGGCCGGCCGCGGCACCGGCCGCACCCGGCCCGGTGCCGCCCCGTGCAGAGCGGCCCGGCACGGCGTGCAGAGCACCGTACGAGGCCGTCCGCAGCCCCCGCACTCGGCCGGCAGCATCAGATCGGTGAGGTCCCGCCACCACCCCCGCATGTCCACCACTGTGCCCGCACCCGCGCCACTCGGCCAGGCCTGTGGAAAACACCCTGTGGAAAGCTCCGCGCATTGCCGTCGGACAGTCGCCCCACGCATCCCCGCACATACGCAGGCGCCCCACGCGGCAGCGAAACGACAGGACCGGCCGGAAAAGCGGACGGCCGCCTCCGTACCGGGGACACCCCGAACGAAAGCGGCCGCCCGCTTCAACCTTTTATCCGGAAAGAATCCGGAACATCTGTCTTCGCTCTGTCTTCGCTCTGTCTTCGCGCCCGCACCCGGAAAACCGGATCCGGCCGGCCGGATCACCCCGGATAAACCGGAGCCGATCCGTCCTTGACCACCTTCTGCCACTGCGCACCGGAAGGCAGCCGGACGATCCCGTCCTCCGAGTAGGCCGCCAGTGGCAGCTGCTCGTCCTCGGAGGCGGCGATCTCCTTCACACCGGTCACGGCGGCGGGCGTCGGCCCCTCCGGCACGGAGCCGTCGACCTCGACGTAGCGCATCTGCTGGACGCCGCCCTGCTCGCGCCCGACCACCACGAGCCGGCTGTCGCCGGCCCACGCCATGGTCGTGACCTCTTCGAGCTCAGGGGTGGCGGACCGCAGTTCGAGGACCGACACCACCGGCCGCTCACCGTCCTTCTCGTCCCGCTCGATCCGCCCGATGAGCAGGGACTCCTTGCCGTCCTGGTCCTCGACCACGAGCGCGATGCGCACCCCGTCGGCGGCCACCCGCACGTCCCTGATCCGCCCGGTCAGCGCCGGAGCGCGCACTTCCAGCGGTACGCCCGCGCCCTTCTCCAGCAGCAGCAGCCGCGGGGCGGCCGGGTTGCGGTCGGCCACCCACAGGTCGCCGCGCGCGTCCCAGCTGGGCGTGGTCAGCCGGTCGGTCTCGGTCTTGCCCGTGCTGCGCAGCACGGGCTCTCCGACCGAACTGCCCGAGACCAGGGAGCCGACGTACAGCGACTTGCCGTCGAGGCTCACTCCGGCCGCCGTGTGCTCGTCCCGCGAGACGGCCGCCGCCCGCAGCTGCTTGACCTCCTCGCCGAGCGCCCCCGGCACCGGCTCGGCCCTCGGCGTGTCGCCGGCGCCGCCCGGGATCCGCACCAGCCGGTGCTTGCCGTCGATGAAGTACAGGTAGTCGGGGTGGCTCGCCGAACCCCGCGAGGCGACGGCCAGGGCCGATTCCTCGTCGAGCGAGCACAGCCGTGCGCCGCCCGCCCGCAGCTCGACCTCGTCCACCGCCGGGGTGAGGTTGTGCAGCGTGTACAGGAGCTGGGCCGCCATCTCGATGCACTGGGTCCGCCCGACCCGCGCGGCCTTGTCGTTCAGCGGCACGGTCAGCTTGTTCTGGTCGTCGGGCGTCAGCGAGGTGACCCCCTTGTCCAGCGCCGTACCGGTGGGGAAGCTCGACCTGACGACCGGCCGCAGCCAGCTGGTGGGGCCCTGGAGGAGGGAGCGCACCATCTCCGTCATCGGGTCCACGCGCTCGCGTACGTAGACCGGATCGGCCACGCCCGTCGGCTGTCCGTTCCCGGCGTCCGCGCTGTTGGAGGCGAAGTAGTACTTGTTGACGGACATGTAGTTGCGCTCGAAGTCCGACTTGCCCATGACGACGCCCTGCGGCAGCCCGTCGATGCGCCACTGCCCGGTCTTCTTGTTCTTCGTGAGGTGCACCGGCCGGCTGTAGCGCCCGGAGGCGGGCGTGTACGCCTGCTGGGCGTCCACGCCCGCGACCATGGTGCCGGTCAGGGTGAACGAGTAGTCGTCGCCGTCCACCCGGCCCCCCGACGGATCGGCCTGGGGGTTCGGCCCGTCCAGCAGCACCGTGGTGGACATGTCGGGCGCCCAGGTCTGTCTGGCCTCGCCCGTCAGATACTGGCGTGCCGTCGCATACGTCGGATCGTCGCTGGTCAGCGCCTCCAGAAAGCCCTGGACGATCTCCCCGGGCTGCGCGTTCTCCCGGGGCGGCATGGCGAACACCCGCACCTGGATGTCCTGGCGCGGCGTGGACTCCACACCGCGCAGATCCCCGTCGTCCGGCATCGACGCACACCCCGTCAGCAGTACGACCCCACTGGCGGCGTAGGCCACCACCGCGCGCCCCGGCATCCGCCGGGCGCCCCCCTCGCGGTCAGCGCCCACGAAATGCCTCCCCTTGCTTGTCCGCGTCCTGGGACCGGGCGTCCCGGCGGGCCGCGGCCGCCTCCACAGCGGGCGTGTCGTCCTGTCTCGGCCCGCCCGTGGCGGGCCTGGGCACGACGCGCGCGCCGTTGCCGGGCAGCGCGGTCGGGTCCACGGTGGCGGGCACACCGGCCGTGCGCGGCCCGAGCGGAGCCCGCGACGACGTCTTGTGCTCACCGGTCGACTGCATCGGCACGGTGGCGGCCTTCTCGCCTCCCCCGCGCGGGATACCGGCCTCGTCGAGCCCGCGGTTGCGCCGCGAGTCCTTGGGTTCCAGGGGTATCGGCGAACCGCGCAGCGGCTCGTCCGCGGTGCGCGGCAGCGTCAGCCGGAACTGCGAACCGCCGCCCGGCTCACCCCAGGCCTGCAGCCAGCCGCCGTGCAGCCGCGCGTCCTCCAGGGCGATGGAGAGGCCGAGACCCGTACCACCGGTCGTACGCGCGCGTGCCGGGTCCGCCCGCCAGAAGCGGCTGAAGACGCGGGTGGCCTCGCCGGGCTTGAGCCCGACGCCGTAGTCGCGCACCGCGACCGCGACCGCACCGCCCGCCGACGCGAGCTTGACGACCACGTCCCTGCCCTCGCCGTGCTCGACCGCGTTGACGACGAGATTGCGCAGCACGCGCTCCACCCGGCGGGCGTCCGCCTCGGCGACGACGGGCTGCTGGTCGCCGACGACCCGTATCGTCGTGCCCTTGCGCTCGGCCAGCGGTTCGGCACCGCTGACCACGCGCCGCACGACCTCCCTGAGGTCGATCGCCTCGGCCTCCAGGGCCGCCGCGCCCGCGTCGAAGCGGCTGATCTCCAGCAGGTCCGCGAGCAGCGTCTCGAACCGGTCCAGCTGGTCGGCGAGCAGTTCCGCCGACCGCGCGGTGACGGGGTCGAAGTCCACGCGCGCGTCATGGATGACGTCCGCGGCCATCCGTACGGTCGTCAGCGGTGTGCGCAGCTCGTGCGACACGTCGGAGACGAACCGCCGCTGCATCCGCGACAGGTCCTCCAGCTGCTGGATCTTCAGCTGAAGGCTCTGCGCCATCTTGTTGAAGGCCTCGCCGAGCCGCGCGATGTCGTCCTCGCCGGTGACCTTCATGCGTTCCTGCAGGCGCCCCGCGGACAGCCGCTCGGCGATCCCGGCGGCCATCCGCACCGGCGTGACGACCTGACGCACCACGAGCCACGCGATGGCCCCGAGCAGTACGACGACGAAGAGGCCGGCCGTCGCCAGGGTGCCCTTGACCAGGCTGAGGGACTTCTCCTCCTGCGTCAGCGGGAAGAGGTAGTACAACTGGTACGGGTCACCGTTGGGGTCGTTGACCTGCTTGCCGATGACCAGGGCCGGCTGGGGCTCCTTGTCGTCGTCCTTGTAGGCGATGCGGGTGTACTCCTGCGCGGCCGCCGTGCTGCTGTCGATGCGCGCGCGCAGTTCCGCGGGCACGCTCTTCGTCGGGTCGACACCGCCGGAGGCGCGCGGGCCGCGGCCGCCGCCGCTGTCGTCGCCCGCGGGCAGCGTCACCACGTCGAAGGCGCCCTGGCCACCGCTGGAGAGCGACAGCACGAGGTTGCTCATCCACTCGATGACGTTCTGGGACGGCCGACCGTCCACCGGCGCGGTATCGCCATCGGTACCGGCCGCCGCCTCGTCGGACTTCTGCTTGGCCACCGCGAATCCTCCGGTGGCCTGGCTCTGCGAGGCCTTCACCTTGGCGTCCAGCAGGCCGTTGCGCACCTGCCCGATGACGACGAAGCCCAGCAGCAGCACGACGCCGAGCGACATCAGCAGCGTCGTGACGACGACCTTGAGCTGGATGTTGCGCCGCCACAGCCGCATGACGGGCAGCAGCGGCCGGCGCACCCAGCGCATGAGCAGGCGCAGCACCGGGCTGCCCTGGACTCCGCCCTGGAGCAGACCGCCCTCCCACAGACGTTCCCAACGGGAAGCCATCGTCCTCCGGTCGACAGGCCGCCCGGCTCGGGCCCCGTTCTGCCCGGACGCCGAAGCGGCGCTGTCACCGGTCATATCAGCTGGGTCCTGCCTTGTAGCCCACGCCTCGGACGGTCACCACGATCTCCGGACGCTCCGGGTCCTTCTCGACCTTGGAACGCAACCGCTGCACATGCACGTTGACCAGACGGGTGTCCGCCGCGTGCCGGTAGCCCCACACCTGCTCCAGCAGGACCTCGCGGGTGAACACCTGCCACGGCTTGCGGGCCAGCGCGACCAGCAGGTCGAACTCCAGCGGTGTCAGCGCGATCGACTGCCCGTCCCGCTTCACGGAGTGCCCGGCGACATCGATGACCAGGTCGCCGATGGCGAGCTGCTCCGGTGCCGGCTCCTCGGACCTGCGCAGGCGCGCCCGGATGCGGGCGACCAGCTCCTTGGGCTTGAACGGCTTCACGATGTAGTCGTCCGCGCCGGACTCCAGGCCCACCACGACATCGACGGTGTCGCTCTTCGCCGTCAGCATCACGATCGGCACCCCGGACTCCGCCCTGATCAGGCGGCACACCTCGATGCCGTCCCGTCCGGGCAGCATCAGGTCCAGGAGCACCAGGTCGGGCTTGCTCTCACGGAAGGCGGCCAGCGCCTTGTCACCGTCGGCTACGAAAGACGGCTCAAAACCCTCACCACGCAGCACAATGCCGAGCATCTCGGCCAGTGCGGTGTCGTCGTCGACGACAAGGACTCGTCCCTTCATAAACGACATCATCCCATTCTCGTAACGGTGAAGGAGGTGCAGGTGAGCAGGGTCACCGGCCTGTGACGATAGTCGTACCCGGCCATCACTGTCTGCCCTCGGCCACGGACATCGGCGTCCCCGTTCTTCACGGGCGGCACATCGCCGACCCGCAGACCGTGACCGGCGAGGCGTCCACGTCGCCTCGCCCCACCCTGATCACATCAGCCGATCGCCGTCTCGCGCGACCCGGCGCACAGCACGGAGAGAGCCTCGGCCGTCACGGGCGAGACGACACCCTCCTCGGTGACGATCGCGGTCACCAGCTCCGGCGGTGTCACGTCGAACGCCGGGTTGTACGCCTGGGTGCCCAGCGGCGCCACCGGAACCCCGCCGCCCGCCCCGGTGGACTGCGCCTGCGGCGCCATGACCTCGGTCACCTCGAACCCGGGGCGCTGCTCGACCTCGATCGATGCCCCGTCCGCCGTGTGCAGGTCCACCGTCGTCACCGGCGCCACCACGATGAACGGCACATGGTGGTAGCGCGCGAGCACCGCGAGCGGGTAACTGCCCACCTTGTTCGCCACCGATCCGTCGGCCGCGATCCGGTCGGCCCCGATCAGGACGGCGTCCACCTCGCCCGCCGCGAACAGCGACCCCGCCGCGTTGTCGGTGAGCAGGGTGTACGCCATGTCGCTGCGGGCCGCCTCGTACGCGGTCAGCCGCGCGCCCTGAAGGAGTGGACGCGTCTCGTCCACCCACAGGCGCCGCAGCCGCCCCGCCCGATGTGCGGCGAGGGCCACCGCGAACGCGGTCCCCTCCCCGCCCGACACCAGCGATCCGGAGTTGCAGTGGGTGAGGACACGGTGTCCGCCGCCGGGCAGTAGCTCGTCCAGCAGGCCCAGCCCGTGCCCGGCCATCCGGGCACTGGCCTCCGCGTCCTCCCGGTGCAGCTGCCGCGCCGCGGCCAGCGCCGCCCCGGCCGCCTGCCGCGGGGCACACCCGCGGGCCAGCGCGGCCGCGTACGCCGACCGGGCCCTGCGCACACCGACGGCGAGGTTCACAGCCGTGGGCCGGGCGCCGGCCAGCGCCGTCGCGGCCTCGTCCACGTCGAACCCGCGGGCGGCGGCGAGCGCGACCCCGTACGCCCCGGCGATGCCGAGCAGCGGCGCCCCGCGCACGGCGAGCGAGCGAATCGCCTCCACCAGCGCGGACGCGTCCGTACAGACCAGTTCGACCTCCTCGCCCGGCAGTCTCGTCTGGTCGAGGAGCACCAGCACCGGGCCCTCGGGCGGCTCCTCCCAACGGATGACGGGTATCCCGGTCGGCCGCTTGCCCTCGCCTGCTTGCGCGTACTGATCAGCCATGCGGTCAGTCTGCCCCGGATCCGTCGGACAATTGAAGGCGTGCAGCCCCGACCGCGGCCGGTCCCCCGATGACCACCCCATGGCACGATGTCTGCCAACCTTCCGCCGCGACCGCGGACGGGCACCGTGAAGGAGCGACGATGAAAGACACTCCGGGCTGGGCCTCGCCCGGATCCGCCCCGTCCGACGGGCAGACGCCCGATGCGTCCGGCCCCGCCGAGCCCACCGCCGCACAGCCGGCGGGCCCCTCGGACACGGACCCGCAGAACCCCGCCGCAAAGTGGTCCCAGGTGCAGCCGCCGCCGGCCCAGTGGTCCGCGCCGGCCGCCCCGCCGAACACCGGCCAGGCCCCGCCGCCCCCACCGCCCGTCCCGGGCCAGGGCCAGCGGCCTCCCGTCGGCCCTGGGGGCTACGGAGGTCCCAGCAGCCACTACGGCTGGGGCGCGGGCTGGGGCGGCCCGCCGCCCGCAGCCAAGCCCGGGGTGATCCCGCTGCGCCCGCTCGGCGTCGGCGAGATCCTCGACGGCGCGGTGGCCACCATGCGCGCCCACTGGCGCACGGTGCTGGGCCTGTCGCTGGCCGTCGCGGCCGTCACGGAGACCGTCGTCGTACTGCTGCGAGGCCTCGTCCTGGACGAGAGCGCCGGCACCGAGGCCCTCGACGACCCGAGCGCGACGGTGAGCGAGCTCACGCGCGCCATGGAGTACTCTCTCCTCAACTCCGGTGTGCTCGTCGTGATCTCCATGATCGGCACCCTGGTCGCCACCGCCCTGCTCGCCACCGTCATCAGCCGCGCGGTCATCGGCAAGCCGGTGACCACCGGCGAGGCCTGGCGCGACGCCCGGCCGCAGGGCGCGAAACTGTGCGGACTGATCCTGCTGCTCCTGCTCCTGACGTTCGGTGTCGCCGCCGCGGGCGCGGTGCCCGGCATCCTCGTCGCCGTCGCGGGAGCCGCGGCGCCGGGTGCCGCCCTCGCCGTCCTGGGCAGCATGGGCACCGCCCTCGTGGCCCTGTGGCTGGTCGTCCGCTACTCGCTGGCCGCACCCGCGCTGATGCTGGAGAAGCAGGGCATCCAGAAGTCGCTGAGCCGCTCGGCGAAGCTCGTGCGCGGCGCCTGGTGGCGGGTCTTCGGCATCCAGTTGCTCGGGGCGTTCATCGCGAACATCGTCGCCGCGATCGTCGTCGTCCCGTTCACCCTGCTCGCCGCCGCCCTGAGCGGAGGCGGCGTCTCCGGCTTCCTCACCAGCGGCAGCGACTACGGCTGGACGTTCCTCGTCATCAGCGGCATCGGCTCGGTGATCGGCTCCATGATCACTTTCCCGATCAGCTCGGGCGTCACCGTGCTCCTCTACATCGACCAGCGCATCCGCCGCGAGGCGCTCGACCTCGATCTGGCCCGCGCCGCCGGCGTCCAGGGCTACAGCAGCTCCGGCGCCACCCCCGGGAGCTGATGCGGTGAGTCCGACGGGGGGAGTTCTCACAGCACTGCCGGCACTGCCGCACACCACCGGCACGGCCGTGCGCGCCCTGCTGCGCGCCGGCGACACATCCCTGGGGTCACTGGCACGCTCCGACGAACCGCCGGTGACGATCGGGCGGGATCCCGCGCGGGAGGCGGCCCGCCACGAGCTGTCCAAGAGCGTGTACCACCAGAACGACCCCGGCCTGTTCGAACGCGCCCTGAACGCCGTGTGGGAGTGGATCGGCAGACTCCTCGGCACCGCCTCGACCGCGTCCCCCGGGGGGACGGTCGGACTGGTCCTGATCGTCCTGGCCGTGGTCGCCGTGCTGGGCGCCCTGTGGTGGCGCCTGGGCACCCCGCGCCGCCCGCCCACGTCCTCCCCCGCCCTGTTCGACGACCGGCCCCGCACCGCCGCCGACCACCGTGCGGCCGCCGAGGCGCACGCCGCCCAGGGCCACTGGAACAGGGCGGTCCAGGAACGCATGCGGGCCGTCGTCCGCTCCCTGGAGGAACGCGCTCTCCTCGACGTCCGCCCCGGCCGCACCGCCGACGAGGCCGCCGCGGAAGCGGGCCGCGCCCTGCGCGAGCACGCCGACCGGCTGCGCACCGCCGCCCAGGACTTCGACGACGTGACGTACGGCGGACGCACGGCGAGCGAGCAGTCGTACCACCGCATCGCCGAACTCGACCGCGATCTGGAGAGCGCCAAGCCCGACCTCGCGGCCGGCACCCCCGGCACGGCCCACAACGCCCGCCAGGGAGCCGCCGAATGACCGAAGAGGCCACGCTCCCCTCCACCTCGGTCTCGCTCTCCACCCGGCATCTGTGGACCCGCGCGCGCGGTATCGCCCTCGCTCTCGTCCTGCTGCTGGCCGGGGGCGTCGCGATCGCCGTGATCCGCTCCGACACCAGGCACGGCACACTCGACCCGCGCTCCGTCGACCCCTACGGCAGCCGTGCCGTCGCCGCACTGCTCGCCGACCGCGGCGTCGACACCCGTGTGGTGACGACCCTCGACGAAGCCCGCGCCGCGGCCGGCCCGGACACCACCCTGCTGGTCGCCGTCCCCGACCTTCTGACCCAGAGCCAGCAGAGCCGACTGCACTCCGCCACCGCCGGCACCGGCGGCCGCACCGTGCTCGTCGCCGCGGGCAGCTGGTCCGTCGAACGGCTCGCCCCCGGGGTCACCGCGGACCCCGCCACCAGCTTCGACGCGACGCTCTCCCCCGACTGCGACCTGCCCGCCGCCAGGCGCGCGGGCAGCGCGGACACCGGCGGTATCCGCTACACCACCACCCACAGCGACGCCGACGAGTGCTACCCCAGCCAACGCCTGGCCACCCTGGTACGCGTCCCGGACGCGTCCGGCAGCGGCGACACCGTCGTGCTCGGCGCCCCGGACATCCTCTACAACGACACCCTCGACGAGCAGGGCAACGCCTCGCTCGCGCTTCAACTCCTCGGCTCGCGCCCCCATCTGACGTGGTACCTCCCCTCGACGGCGGACGACTCGGCAAACGACCAGAACGCCGGGACGAGCTTCCTGGACCTGCTCCCGTCCGGCTGGCTGTGGGGCACCTTGCAGCTCTTCGTCGCCGCAGCCGTGGCCGCCCTGTGGCGCGCACGCCGCCTCGGCCCCCTGGTGCCCGAAAGACTCCCCGTGGCGATCCGCGCCTCCGAGACCGTCGAAGGCCGCGCCCGCCTCTACCGCAGAGCGAACGCCCGCGACCGCGCGGCCACCGCTCTTCGCTCCACCACCCGCACCCGCCTCGCCCCCCTCGTGGGCGTCCCCGTGGCCCAGGCGCACGCGCCCGAGGCCCTGCTCCCCGCGCTCTCCGCCCACCTGGACGGCGAAGGACAGCTGTTGCACTCCCTCCTCTTCGGCCCGCCGCCCAGCGACGACACGGCCCTGATCGCACTCGCCGACCAACTCGACGCCCTCGAAAGAGAGGTACGCCGTTCATGATGGACCCGACCACTGACAACGCCGGGTACACCAGGGATCAGGGCGGCGCCCGGGCCGCCCTGGAAGCCCTGCGCGCCGAGATCTCCAAAGCCGTGGTCGGCCAGGACCCCGCCGTGACCGGACTCGTCGTCGCCCTCCTCTGCCGCGGACACGTTCTCCTTGAAGGAGTCCCCGGAGTCGCCAAAACGTTGCTCGTCCGCACCCTCGCCGCCGCGCTCGAACTCGACACCAAGCGCGTCCAGTTCACGCCCGACCTGATGCCGAGTGATGTGACGGGCTCTCTGGTCTACGACACCCGCAGCGCCGAGTTCTCCTTCCAGCCCGGCCCGGTCTTCACCAACCTCCTGCTCGCCGACGAGATCAACCGCACCCCGCCCAAGACCCAGTCGTCCCTCCTCGAAGCCATGGAGGAACGCCAGGTCACGGTGGACGGCACCCCTCGTCCCCTCCCCGACCCCTTCCTGGTCGCCGCGACCCAGAACCCGGTCGAGTACGAGGGCACGTACCCGCTGCCCGAAGCCCAACTGGACCGTTTCCTGCTCAAGCTGACGATCCCGCTGCCCTCCCGCCAGGACGAGATCGACGTACTGACCCGGCACGCCGAGGGCTTCAACCCGCGCGACCTGCGCGCCGCGGGCGTACGCCCCGTCGCGAGCGCGGCCGACCTCGAAGCCGCGCGCGCCGCGGTCGCCAAGACGACCGTCTCCCCCGAGATCACGGCGTACGTCGTGGACATCTGCCGCGCCACCCGCGACTCCCCGTCCCTCACCCTCGGTGTCTCCCCGCGCGGCGCCACCGCGCTGCTGTCCACCTCGCGCGCATGGGCCTGGCTCACGGGCCGCGACTACGTCATCCCCGACGACGTGAAGGCCCTGGCCCTGCCCACGCTCCGGCACCGCATCCAGCTGCGCCCCGAGGCGGAGATGGAGGGTGTGACGGCCGACTCCGTCATCAACGCGATCCTCGCCCACGTCCCCGTCCCGCGCTGATGGGAGTCACCGGACGCGCCGCGCTGCTCGCGGCACTCGGCTCCGTCCCCCTCGGCGTCTGGGCCCCCGGCTGGACGGGCGTTCTCGCCGTGAACGCCTCCGTGGCGGTGGCGTGCGCCTGCGACTTCGCCCTCGCGGCGCCGGTACGACGTCTCGGCCTGACCCGTTCCGGCGACACCTCCGTCCGCCTGGGCGAGGCCGCCGACGTGACCCTCACCGTCACCAACCCCACCGGTCGGCCGCTGCGCGCGCAGCTCCGGGACGCCTGGCCGCCGAGCAGCTGGCAGCCCGGCACGGAGGGCCCCGCCTCCCGTCACCTCCTGACGATCCCCGCGGGCGAGCGCCGGCGTGTCACCACCCGGCTGCGGCCCACCCGCCGAGGCGACCGCCAGGCGGACCGAGTGACGATCCGCTCCTACGGGCCCTTGCGTCTCTTCGCCCGTCAGAGCACCCACCGGGTTCCCTGGACGGTGCGCGTCCTTCCCCCTTTCACCAGCCGCAGACACCTCCCGTCCAAGCTCACCCGCCTGCGCGAGCTCGACGGCCGCACCAGCCTGCTCACCCGGGGCGAGGGCACGGAGTTCGACAGCCTGCGCGAGTACGTGCCCGGCGACGACACCCGCTCCATCGACTGGCGCGCCACCGCCCGGCACACCTCGGTCGCCGTCCGCACCTGGCGCCCCGAGCGCGATCGTCACATCCTGCTGGTTCTCGACACCGGCCGCACTTCGGCGGGTCGCGTGGGCGACGTCCCACGGCTGGACGCCTCGATGGACGCGGCACTGCTGCTCGCCGCCCTGGCGTCCCGCGCCGGTGACCGAGTCGGCATGCTCGCCTACGACCGCCGGGTCCGTGCCCTCGTCCAGGGCCGAAGCGCCCGTGACGTCCTGCCTTCCCTCGTGGACGCGATGGCCACGCTCGAACCCGAACTGGTCGAGACGAACGCTCGCGGCCTTACGGCGACAGCCCTCCGTACGGCCCCTCGCCGTTCCCTGATCGTCCTGCTCACCACGCTCGACGCGGCTCCGATGGAGGAGGGTCTGCTCCCTGTCCTCGGCCGGCTCACTCAGCGCCATACGGTGCTGGTGGCGTCCGTCGCCGATCCGAACATCGCCCGTATGGCGACGGCCCGCGGCTCGGTTGACGCGGTCTACGAAGCCGCGGCGGCCGCCCAGGCCCAGTCGGAGCGCCGGCGTACGGCCGACCAGCTCCGTCGCCACGGAGTCACCGTCGTCGACGCGCCCCCCGATGAACTGGCTCCCGCGCTGGCGGACGCATACCTGGCGCTGAAATCGGCAGGCCGCCTCTGAACCGGACGGCTGGGGCGAGCCTTTCGTAGCGGGCTCGCCCACGGAATCTCACGCGATACCACTTCGCCCTCAAACGCAGAAAACCCCCGTGC
>NZ_JBEOWS010000300.1:0-12429 GCF_040296125.1 Streptomyces sp. NPDC002265
GAGAGGCCAGCCACCCCTCCCCGCCGCGAAACCACACAGCCCCGCGGCACCGGCCATCACCGTCGCCCCCGTGTCTGCCGAAGGATGCACAATCGCAGTATGCGCAACGGCAGCGGCCCTCGTTGCGCAGTCGACTGCGCATCGCCTCCCGGCTGTGCGCATTCGGCATGCGCAGCTCACAGCGCACAGCCGGAAGGCGCCATCGACGTCGGGCTGCGCACTCGGCCAAGCCATGCGCAACTGGGCCATGCCCGTCTCCTTCGTGGAGCCGGACCGAACCCGGCTCTTCGGCGGCTTCTCCCTCTGCCCCGAACCTCACCACCTTCACGGCGATGTCCGGTGCTGTCCTGCCCGGTCGCCGTCCGCGGCCATGGTCGAAGCTGCGGTCAGGCCGACCACGACCCCGACCACCAGCTTCGTGTCCCCATCGTGACCGTGGTCGGGAGCTTATGGTCGGCGCACTGGTCGGGGTCGACGGGTTTCCGCAAGGCCAGCAAGCACACGCCCCAGCCTGGGAGTTGGAGCACGCCCCCCTGGCAAGCTGAGCCCGGAGAGCGACGGGCTTCCCCGATGACCGCAGGCGTCAAGTTGCAGAGGATCAGGGAGCGCGTGCGCCTGTCGCGCCTGGTCCTGTTCACCGCGATCACGGCCGGCCCCGTCGCCCTGGGCGCCTCGAAGACCAGGCCACGGTCTTCCACGTGCAGGCACTGCTCACCAACCCGGTCTTCCGCACCTCAGCGCTCGCCGGCGTTCAAGGGCGGCCGGACGACGAGAAGCGCTCCTGGTCGCTGACAGCCAGGGGCTGACGCCGAGCGCCCCTGGACCGGCTCGCGGCCCGCGCCACCGGCCAGTTCGGCCGTGTGAACCGACTCCGCGCACAACTCGCCCCCGCCACGCCGAGATCCCCAAGGAGGTAGCGGGGCTGTACCGCCAGATCCGCAAGCACATCAACGACGAACCTGCCCGACAGCAGACTCGACCTGACAAGCGTGCCCGTACGTAAGGCGCGCATGGACGGCACACGCCAACTACTCTCACGTCGCCCTGAACAGGCTCCGAGTCGACGGGGTTCAACGACTGCACAGTGCCTGCCGGACATGGGCTGGTTCCTTCCGGACGGTCGGCGGGGTGGAGGCCCACGTCCTACAGCAGCCGGGGTCTGCGTCCCGCACGGTCCGCACCGGCGGCGCAGCCCGATTGCACAGCCTCGGCCGGGCGCTGCGCGCTCGGGTTGCGTTCAGCGGTTGCGCAGGACAGCCGCGAGAACCCGGCGTCGGCTATGCGGACTCCGACCGACGTCCTCTCCTGCCGCTGTCGTTGCCGGTGGTGTCCGTGCCGCCGGATCCTTGGGGCTGTGAACGCTGCGGCGCCTGTGCGTCTTGGGCCGCGGCGAGCGGCGCCAGGTGTGCCGAGGCGCTGTCCAGCAGTCCGAGGTCGGCCTTGGTGTGCGCGATGGCGGCGTCGATCAGGACCGCGACCAGCGGCTCGGCGGCGTGGGCCCGGCGTTGCTGTGCCAGGCCGGCGAGTTCGGACAGGTACGTCTGCCGCTGTGCCTCGATCAGTGTGGTCAGGGCGTGCGGGCCCAGGGCGACGGCGCCGAGGAGTTTCAGGAACAGCTCGTCGCGGAAGCCGCCGGTACGTACCCAGGCGCTGGTCGCCCACGTGTTCAGCTCGGTCCTGCCGGCCTCGGTGAGTGTGTAGAGGTTCTTGTCGGGCCGGTCGGTCTGCGTGACCTGTGAGCGTGAGACATAGCCGTCACGGACCAGTCGTTCGAGGATCTGGTAGAGGTGGCCGATGTTCAGGCCGCCCCACTGCGGGCCGATGGCCTCCTCGAACCGGGCTTTGAGTTCGTATCCGTGGTTCGGCCGCTGGGTCAGCAGCGCGAGTACTGCGTGGTGGAGCGGCATATACCTCTCCTTTCGGCATTGCTCCCTCCTGCATTGTGACAACATACCCTTGAATTGCGACAATGTATGAGGGTGAGGCTGCATCTATGGCTGTGAGCGTGGCGTTGCGCGGGGTGAGCCGCCGATATCCCGGGCTGACCGCTCTGGACGGGATCGACCTGGAGGTCGCGGCCGGCGAGGTGGTGATGCTGACCGGTGCCTCCGGTGCCGGCAAGTCCACCGTGCTGCATGTGACGGGCGGTATGGACCAGCCCGACGAGGGGCATGTCGAGATCGACGGCACGAAACTGGTGCCCCGGAACCTCGACCGCCACCGGCGGCGTATCGGCTTCGTCTTCCAGCGCTTCCATCTGCTGCCCGCGCTGACCGCGCTGGACAACGTGCTCGCCCCCGTCCTGCCCCGCAGAGTGGACTTCGACCGGCGCGAGCGCGGCATGGAACTGCTCGAAGCGGTCGGCCTGGGAGACCGGTCCGACGCCCTGCCCTCGCAGCTGTCGGGCGGCCAGCAGCAACGCGTCGCCGTCGCCCGCGCGTTGGTCAACCGGCCGGGACTGCTGCTGGCCGACGAGCCGACCGGAAACCTGGACAGCGTCATCGGGCGGGAGATCATCGATCTGCTGATGTCGCTGCGCGAGCGGTACGCGATGACGATGCTGATCGCCACCCACGACGCGGAGGTCGCCGCCAACGGCGACCGGGTGGTGCGTCTGCAGGACGGCAGGATCATCTCCGACCAGCGGGTCACTCCGTCCGGCGACGTGCTGAACCGGCTGGGGGGCCTGCGCCCGTGATAACGATGATCCTCGATCAG
This sequence comes from Streptomyces sp. NPDC002265, assembly GCF_040296125.1. Lineage (NCBI taxonomy): Bacteria > Bacillati > Actinomycetota > Actinomycetes > Kitasatosporales > Streptomycetaceae > Streptomyces > Streptomyces sp. NPDC002265. The sequence goes on from NZ_JBEOWS010000300.1 coordinate 2,719, forward strand.
CTCCGGCGGCGGCGCGGGCGGGCGCTGGCCCTGGCAGCCGGCATCCTGGTGGCGGCGACCAGCTTCACCCTGCTGACCACGACGGTGAGCACCAGCAGGGCGACCACCGTGGGCACGGTCCGCAAGAACGCACGGTCCGCCTACGACGTCCTGGTGCGCCCGCCGAACTCGCAGACGGACGTGGAACGGCAGAGCGGACTGGTCGAGCCGAACTTCCTGTCCGGCACGTTCGGCGGCATCACCATGGACCAGTACCGGCGCATCCGCGGCATGGCCGGGATCGACGTGGCCGCACCGGTCGCCAACATCGGGTACCTCATGGTGATGAGCACCGTAACCGTGGACGTCTCCCGCTTCCTGGACAGCAAGGCGTCCCGGCAGATCCTGCGCATCAGCCCGACGCTCACGGCCGGACTGGGCGCCTATCGCACCTCCGACGAGTACGTCTACCTCACCCGCTCCCCTCTGACGTCGGGGTCGTCGCCGGATCAGCTCTTCCAGTCCGACACCCTGGAGAACGGCGCGGTCGACAAGAGCACCCAGCGCTATCAGCTGAAGGGCAAGTACGACGTCTGCTTCTACTTCAACCGGGACAAGACCGAGCAGACGGACTTCAACCTGCAACTGCCGATGAGGCCGAACCTCATCGCCGAGGATCTCAGGGACAGGTCGGCGTTCGACCGGGACCTGAATTCATGGATGAACTGTCAGTCCGGGCAGGGCAAGGCCACCATCGACGTTCCGGTCAGTTACCCCGTGCTGCTGTCCGCCGTCGATCCTGAGGCCGAGAACCGCCTGGTGGGCCTGGGCGGCGCGATCACCTCGGGCCGCATGCTCACCGAGCAGGACAAGCCATGGACGCTGCCGTCCTCCAAGAGCGTCCACGGACAGCACGACTCGTACATCCCGGCGCTGCTCAGCAGCAGCCCGCTGACCGCCGGAACGCTCAACGCCGCCGTCGAGCGGCTCGATGTCGGTGACCCGGCCGAACTGCCCTCCAAACTGGGCAATCCGACAGCCGCCAGTTTCGTCCGCGGCCTGCACGGGACCCGTGTGGGCAAGGTCGGCGTCGATCTGAGCAAGGGCTACCGGAAGGCGCTGGAGGAGGATTCCTTCGACACCGGCGCCTACTGGACGGTGGGCCCCGTCACCTACCGCCGGACATCCGACGGCAGCCTCGCCGTGCAGGCACAGCCGCGGCAGAAGCCCGGCCTGTGGGTGACCAACCAAGAACAGCAGCCCGTCCCCTACGTCCCCGAGGAGAACCAGGGCAAGCAGTACCGGAAGGTGATCAGCCATGCCTCCACGGACTGCCTCGGCCTGGGACACTGCGATCAGGTCGACTCCGGGCGCCTGCCCAATCCCTTCGTCCGCCTGGTCGGCCGCTACGACACCGGCAAACTGCGCGGCTTCTCGGCACTGTCCGACGTCCCGTTGGAGACCTACCAGTCGCCACAGGTCACCGGCGCAGACCCCACCACGCGCGCGGTGCTCCACGACAAGCCGCTGCGGCCCGATCGCAACCTGGGCGGCTACGCCAGCCCGCCGCCCACCATGCTGACGACGATGGACTCCATCACCGCGCTCACCAAGAGCCGCCGGGTCCCGAGCCTGCAGGACAAGGCGCCGGTCAGCGCGATCAGGATCCGGGTGGCCGGCGTGAGCGGCGTCGACACCGCCTCCCGTGCCCGGGTGAACGCCGTGGCCGGGGCGATCCGGGCCGCCTACCCCCGGCTCCAGGTCGACGTCACCGTCGGCAGTTCCCCCGCCCCGCAGACGGTGGCGCTGAGTCCCTCGGCACACGTGACGGAGCGCTGGGTCGCCAAGGGCGTGGCACTGCGGATCCTCAGGGCGGTGGACACCAAGAGCGCGGTGCTCTTCGTACTGGTCCTCGTCGTGTGCGCGCTCTTCCTCGGGCAGGCGGCGCTGGCCTCGGTGCGCTCACGCCGCACCGAGATCGGCACGCTGCGCTGCCTGGGCTGGAGCGGCGGTGAAGTACTCCGCCTGGTCCTCGGCGAACTGGCGGTCATCGGCCTCGCTGCCGGAGCCGCGGGCACGGTCCTCGCCTACGGCCTTGGCCGCATGCTGGGACAGCCCGACGCCGGCGCCAAGTCCCTCCTCGTCCTGCCGGTGGCGCTCCTCGTGGCCCTGGCGGCGGGATTGATCCCCGCCTGGCTCGCCGCCCGGCTGGGGCCCATGGCAGCCGTCCGACCCCCTGTGACCGCGGCCCGCCGCTCCCGCCCGGTGGGTTCGGTGGCCGGACTGGCCGTGCTCAACCTGCTGCGGGTGCGGGGCCGCACGCTGCTGGGCGCGGCAGGGCTGGCACTGGGAGTGGCCGCCTTCACCGTGCTGCTCGCCCTGACACTGGCCTTCCGCGGCGAGGCGGCCGGCTCGCTGCTCGGCAACGCCGTGGTGGCGCAGGCACGCGGGGCCGACTACCTCAGCGTCGCCCTCTCCCTGCTGCTGGGTGCCGCCGGCGCCATCGACGTACTGATCATCTCGCAGCGCGAGCGCGCCGCCGATCTCGCGGTGCTGCGGGCGACCGGCTGGACCAACCGCGAGCTGGCGATGCTGACCCTGTACGAGGGGATCGGACTGGCTCTGCTGGGCGGCCTGACCGGTGCGGTGGCCGGCCTGCTCGTGGTGCTGTCGCTCGGTCAGGGCGTGCTGCACGGACACCTCCTTGCGGTCGCCGGCGCCGCACTGCTGGCCACGCTTGCCGCGACCGCCCTGGTGAGCGCAGCTCTGACAGTCCCGATCCGGGGGCTGTCCCGGATCGCCCCCGCCCACCTGCTCGCCGCCGACTGACAGCGAGGACGCGACGTGGTGACGCTGCCGATGGGTCTGACCCTCCGACTGGCTGACGTCTCGACTGTCCTGTTGGGGATTTGTCGGCCCATCGGGTGTCACCACGCACGCGGCCGGACGGGCGCTTGTGACTTCATAGGAGCACTGCGGGCCCGTGCCGACCGACAACCTGGCCGCTACGGCTGCAGACCGAGCATCTGGGCTCAATTCAACAAGTCAGGAGCTTGGTCCAGAAGCCCCGTCACTGTCTTGTCCACCCGCGCGATCGGCGCGTGCCGCCCTCGGACCGGACACGCAGGGACGGACATGACCAGCATGACGCTCGACGGCCGGCAGATCACCGGCGGAGTCGACACCCACGGCCTGACCCACCACGTCGCAGTGATCGACCGGATCGGCCGGCACCTGGCCGAGGGTGCGGATCCTGTCGAGTGAAGGCCGTTGATCAGGCGCCGAGTTGGTAGTCGTGCTGGTCGGGGGTAGGTGCGCTGGTGTTCGCGGGTGTGGTGGTAGGTGAGGTAGTCGTCGAAGTCGCCGTTGGCTTGGACGGCGCGGAGTCTGAGGACGGCTCCGGCGTCGGCGACCACCTCACCCGCAAAACCCCAGCTCAACCGTCCCCCGAGAGGATCCACACCCAACAGGGAATGCCGCGAGCGGCGCAAGCCGCGAGTGGCTGTTGCGGACCGCGTCAGAATGACGGCGGCACGGGAAGGCGACGCAGCCGCAAGAGGACCAAGGGCTACCGGGCTGCGCGCGCGTTCAGCGCGTAGCAGGCTCCCTCGCTGTTGCCGTACTTGGTCGGGTTCATCGGAAAGCTGACGACCCTCGAGTCGTGGGGCGTGAGGGTGTATCGCGCCGGATCGCCGTTGCGGCCTTGCAGCGTCACACCGTCGACCTGGACCGCAAAACTCTCTGTGTCGTCCGCCTCGTTCACGAACTGAATCTGCGCAACCCTGGCAGGCAGCAACGGCCCGCCGTCCTGGGAGGCGTACAGCTGCATCTGCGAGCAATCGACCACCGTGACGGCGATACTGCTGTTTTCGCTCCCGCCGTCACCGGACGTGCCCCAGTAGACGACCCCGGCCACGGCCAGTGCGACAGCAGCGCCGATCGCCATGTACCGCACGACTGCAGGACGGCCCAAGGACGGCGGATACCCGGGCAGCGGCGGAACCCCTGCCCGAAGGTCCTCCTGCACCGCCGCCCAACCCTCAATGTACGTGTCGATGCACTCCTGGCACGATGCTCGCTCCGGCTCGTCCGCACGAGGAGCCCCACGCATCAGGGGCGCATCACACATCGCAACAAGGTCCCCATCCAGCGCAATGTGCACAACCTCTGTCACGTCCTGGGCACCTTCCTCCTGGCCCGGCCGCGAGACACCACAGAGCGACCAGATTCATACTGAGAGATCCACAACTTACATGTGATCTACATATCCAGGGAACGGACCTGATCCGTCCGAAAGCACCACGGACGGCCGAGCGCCTCGTCGAGGACATCTTCACCGCAGTGGACGAGGAGGCTCCTTGAATCACAAGGAGGAAGTACGTTTCACGCTCTTCGATCAACGGCTTGTTGCCCTGGAGCCTCCAGGCCCCCAAGCTTCGAAGCCCGTTGCCACTTCTGAACTGCGATGGCAACCACCACTGGAACCCAGACCATGGCCCCCGACCACGGACTTTGTGTCCCCATCGTGACCGCGGTCGGGACCCTATGGTCGGTGCTCTGGTCAGGGCCGGCGAGTTTCCTCCTCCCCCGCCACCCCGCCCGCCGTGCACCTGCAGAAGAGGGGATACCGGTGACCGCCAGCTTCGAGACCCCGCCTCCTCCGGTCACACCCCCAGTCCGGTCGAGCCGCTGCCGCATCAACTCCTGGCCGTACTGAGGCAGCACCGGATGGCCACCACGAGCCAGCTCCACGACCTGCTGCGGCCCGATACCACGCGGCAGACCGTCTCGGCGCCGCTGAACAAACTGCGCCGCAACGGCCTCGTGGACTACACGGTGCTGCCACAGTCCAACCGCACCCGCGCCTGGTACCTGACAAGCCAAGGAGCCCGGCTGGCACGCGACTTCCCCGCACTACGAGGCCGGCCGCCCTATCCGATCACCTCGGCCACCGCCGCCCCGCTCAAAACACCACACCCCCTCACCGTGCTCCGCACCCACCTGGCGTTCGTCACCGACGCCCGCAGACGCGGCGACGAACACGGCCACCTCGACTGGACACTCGAGGTCTCCCACCCACTCGGCGACAGCGAGAAAATCATCACGGACGCACTCATGCACCACACACTCACCGGCGAGGACCGGCGCACGAAACTCAGGGCCTTCGTCGAGGCCGACCGGACAACCACGAGCAGCGAACGCCTCGCAGCAGAACTCATCGAATACGCACGACTGTGGTCCCACGAGCCGCAACAGGTGGAACGGCAGCGCACACGGCAACCCGCCGTACCCGGCGCCGCCTGGCTGCGCCGGTACCCCGTCCTCCCCCGCATCCTGTCCGTCCTCACCACAACCACCCCCCACGTCATGGGCAACCGGATCGGCGACCTGCAGGCGATGGTCGCCCAGCACCCGTTCGTGGGCACATTGGCCCAACAGGTGCCGCTGGGCGCGGCAACCCTCGACGACCTCGAACACCAAGGGCCCACCGGCGATGTCTGGACGCCTCTGACCAGCGGCGACCCCAAACCGTGGACCCAGCTGCGACCCGCACCGGAACGGCACTCCCGCACCAGACGGACGGCCCGGCAGTACCCGCACGGCCTGAAGACTCGGCACTGTCCCGAGCACGGTCAGGCTGTGTTGGTTGTTCCTCGGGCCGCCAGGTTTCGCTCGTGGGCGATGAGGTCGTCGATGGCGGCAATAAACCCTTGATCGAAGTCCCCGTATGAGTGATCCCTGACGATTGGCCAGCGCTCGGCATTCTTGGGAATCGCCAAGACGCGGCGAAGGGAGTCGCCTTCCCGCTTCATCAACTCGGCCATCTGGGCATAGTCGCCGCGGTGGTGGCGGCCGTGCGCCACTTGGAAGCCGTCCAGCAGGATGCTCAGGTACACGAGTGCCCGTGCTTCCCTCAGGGGTAGAGCGGGGTCGATGCCGTGCACGTCTATGAGGAGTTCCGGGTATTGCAGCGCGGCCTGGTTGGCGGTGAAGAGGTTCTGAATGTGGCCTGCCCTGCTGGCGTTCCGGGCGGTTTCCAGGCTCAACCACGCGACGTACGAGCCGAAGGCCGATACCGCCAAGGCGAGGCCGGCGACGACGAGCGACACAACAGTGCTCATGCGAGTCCTCACTACAACTAGGAGACGATCGAGTGCGCCGGGGTGACCCCGCTACTCATCCATCTCCCGGTTTCAGGATCGACAGACCTGCTCACGCCCGCCCGCCGAGGTCGACGGGGGTAATACGCATCATTCGCGGGCTGTTTCGCGAACACGGCGACCGGTGGACGCAACGGTGTCCGGTCGGGTTTCCTGGGCGCGAGGGGTGATGCGCCCACGTCGCCGACGACGCCGAGGCCGTCCTCGCCCACGTGACCGCCGGTGACCGCGCCCTGGACGCACTGACCGCCTTCCTCGACCGCGTCATCGAGCAGTCCGTGACCGACCACGCCCTGAAGGCCTCCGCCCAGACGCTGGGGGCCGAGCCGGGCGACCGCGCCGACGAGGACCGCGGGAGCGCCGCTGTCGCCGCCCTCATCCGAGCCGGCCAGGCCGACGGAGACATCGATCCGAATGTCACCGTCAGCGACATCTACCTGCTGTTCTCCACCGCGCCCACCGACCAGCCGCCTGCCGCCCGCGCCCGCTGGCCCACCCTCGTCACCCCAGGACCGACCACCAGGGCCCGGCAAGCGGAGAGCTGAATCGCAGAAGGACCCAACACCGCGCCGGGCAGTGGTGCTGTCGCTTCCGGGACTCCGACTCAACTTCTGTGATGCCGTAACACTGAGTGGTCCACCGTCGTCCTCGTCAACCTCCGAGATGCGATTGACGAGACGACAGGTTGGCAGCCGCATTCGGCCCTGGACCCGAACAAGCGCAGGCGGGCGGAGCCCGAGCCACCAGGACGGCTCGCGTAGTTCGGGCGACGTCTGGTCGCATCCCATCCACGTCGATCCTCGTTGATCTGCTGGGAGTGACCAGCGAGGAGCCCCGGCCGACGGGCCAGATCTACGGAGGAGACATCGTGAACCAAGAGGAAATGGTCACGCTGTGGGAGCAGCACACGGCGTACGAGTTCGTCATCAAGGACGCCGACCTGGCAGTGTCCACCATGGTGCAGGACGCCAGTGTGATGCATCTGCCGACGATGAGCGGTGGTTTCGGCAAGGACTACCTACGGGACTACTACCGCGACGTCTTCATCCCCGGCATTCCGCAGAACACCACCATGGAGACAGCGCACCGGTCGGTCGGAAGCGACTTCATCGTCGAGGAGATCATCATGCGGATGCCTCACGACCAGGAGATCCCGTTCCTACTGCCCGGGCTGGCTGCGACCGGCCGTAGCATTGAACTGCCGCTGGTGGTGGTCGTGAAATTCCGCGACGACCTGATGGAGAGCGAGCGGATCTACTGGGACCAAGCAGCCCTGCTAGCCCAGGTCGGCCTGATCGCTGCCGAAGACCTGCCCATGGCCAACGTCACCGAGGCTCCCCGATTCCTGCGGGACAAGGCCGTGTCCTGACCACGCAACGGGATCGCAGATCTTGGCAGGGGGCAGCCGCATGCGTGGCCCTGAGCAGCCACTTCACACGCGTCGTGCCAGAGCCGCTTCCGGCGAACACCCAGCACGAGGCCTCATGATGCTGTCCACAATCGCGTACTCCCGCTGTAGGAACTCCAGTGGAGTAGCAGCGTTGGATCAGCGGTTCGGGCAGCAGTTGGCGATCTTGAGTGCTGCAGGTGCTCACGAGTAATGACGTCACGGACGTGTGGTGCCACCGGAGTACGGCACAAGGCGACCGCGCTCTTGATCATCAGTCCTTAGACTCCCGGTGTTCGGATGCTGTCGGCGGACCGGGAGGCCAGGCCATGGACGATGACCACTGGGCCGGGTGGCCGCAACGGTGGGCCGGCACGGATTGCGACATGCGAACGGTCGTGGGCGCGATCCCGCGGGAAGTCAAGGACGGGTTCAGATACGACGAGATCCCTTGGCAGCGGTTCCCGCACTTCTACGGACCGGGCGAGGAGATTCCCGTCCGCCTGGCGACGCTTGCCTCCGAGGACGCCGAAGCGGCCGACCGGGCTCTTGGGTAGCTGTGGGATCGCCTTCACCACCAGGGCAGCACGATCGCGGTGGGAGCACTGGCGGTGCCGTTCCTGCTCCGGATTGCGGCCACCGGGTCCTGCGGGCCTCGCGCGGACACCCTCCAACTGGTCGCCGAGATCGCACGATGCCAGCACTTCGGGGATGGCAGACGCGAAGGCCTTCTCCAAGTCGCCGAGGATCCAGAGTTGGTGGAGGGCACCACGATGTGCCCGGTGGACTGGACGATTCAGGCCGCTCGCGACGCCATCACGGCCGACCTGCACCTGCTGTTCCCGCTTCTCCGCGACCCCGATGCCGATGTCCGCTCCGCAGCCGCTTTCGTCCTGGCGGTGGCGACCGGCGAGATCCCGCACATCTCCTCAGCCCTGCACCGCAGGCTTGCAGCGGAGGACAATCCGGCAGTCCGGGCGAGCCTGATCCTGGCGATCGCCCAGCTCGCCCGCGAACACCAGGACAAACACGCTCCGGCATGGGCCCGGGACCTGTGGTCGGACGCCGCCCAACCCCCCGAGACCCGCGTCGGCGCCGCCCTCGCCTGGCTGTGCCTGGTCACCGACCCCGTCCCCGACGAACTCCGCACCCTCCTCACCGACCGCGACACCGACCAGCTCGGCGAGCTGTTCCAACAGGTGCCATGGCTCCCCCCGGTCGACTACAGCAGCGGGCTGCGCCGCTGTATCCACGAAATGCTCACTCCGGATGTTCCCTGGAGCAGCGCTTGACGGTCCACCGTCAGCAGGGCAGAGAACCATCGCATCGGAGCCCTCAGCGGTCAGCCGGCCTCGGCCGGTGCTGCGGCTCGGGTGCGGGTGCCGGCGAACCGGTAGGAGTCGGTGCCGGTTTCGATGACGGTGCCGTTGAAGGCGACCCGGCCGACAAGGACCGCGCGGAGGCGGGTGTCGGTCAAGGTCTTGGTCCAGCCGCCGAACGACCTCGCCGCAGGCGATGGCGACGCTGTTCTTCTCCTCACGCTCGGTCAGGATCCGGAAGAGCAGTTCGGCGCCGTGGCGGTCGAGTTCCATGTGTTGGGTCGGGGACGAAACGCCGTGCACCGTTTCCAGTGTCGGTCTCCCGTCCCCGTCCGCCCAGCCGGGCGTGCCCGTTGGCCGAACATCCAGCTCTCCACGTGATCCACAGCAGCGGCGGCGGGCCGCTGCAGCAGCGGCCGCAGTCGCTGCCTCCGCGGCAGCCATGACTGCGGCAGAGACAGGCGTGATGGGCGGCTTCTGACATGTTCCTTTCCGTGATCGTGCATTGAGAGTGAAATATGACCTGGCCTGCGGATTCTCAACGGGGCTACGGCCGAGAGCCGTGATCGTCGAAGCCAGTGCCCGGTCCACTGACCACCGCGCGGCCCAAGAGATGGCCGGCAGAAAGGCACTCCCATGGAGTCTTGGGGTGAAAAGTACTGCCGATGACGCCCCAGCGCCTCCCAGACCCCGCTGCAGCTGCCCCAGCCAGCCAGCCGCGACGAGGATCTGATGCTGCTTCTGCTGCGCGAGGCGAACAAACGGTCCAAGGTGGCTGCCTAATGTTGAAGTCAAGCCACGAGACGAAGTTGAGGCCGGTCTTCGTAGGGGCGGCGGTCGCGGAGCATGGCGTAGATGACGTTCA
>NZ_JBEOWS010000301.1:0-12323 GCF_040296125.1 Streptomyces sp. NPDC002265
GGTCGGGGGGTGGGGCGCCCCGGCCCGCACCTCGGGCGGGGACGTCAGCGCAGGCGGCCGGCGCCCGCGCCGCAGTCGACGATCCGGGGGACGGCCTTCGCCGGGTCGATACCGGTGCGCAGCGTGGGCGTCCAGCCGGCGCCGGACTCCAGGGCCTCCGCCGGGATCTCCGCGTTGTGGACGGCGATCAGGTCGGTGAGCGTGCCGTTGACGTAGTTGTCGTCGGCGGTGAGCGGCGACACGGTCCATCTCTTCAGGACCTTCGCCGCGCTGATCCCGTCCGGCAGGGTGAACGCGTTGTGCTCGGCGACGAGTCGGGACTCCTTGCCGATCCCGAAGCTGTAGTTGTAGCCCGCGTCCGCCACGAAGTGGTTGTTGTACGAGTCGACCTGTCCGAAGCGGACCCGGGGCGCGCGCTCCACCAGTCCCGAGAACAGGTTGTGGTGGAAGGTGACCTTCAGATGCCCGCGGTCGCCGACCGCGGTGGACTCGCTGTCGCTGTTGCCGATCAGGATGGTCTTGTCGTGCTCGGTGAAGCGGTTCCAGGAGGCGGTGACGTAGTCGGCGCCCCGGACGATGTCCAGCTCGCCGTCGTGCTGCTGGTAGAGCATCCCGAAGTAGGCCGGGGCCGCGCTGTCGGGGTGGCTGCCGTCGGTGAAGGTGTTGTGGTCCAGCCAGACATGGGTGGAGCCGTAGACGACGGCGGTGTCGTACTCGGAGTTCCAGTTGCCGGTGGTGCCGTCGGTGGGGTCCCACTGCGGGAAGCAGTCGAGGGGGCTCTCGAAGGCGAGGTTGCGCACGATGACGTTGTCGACGCCCTTGATCTGGAGGCTGGCGCCCTTGAAGCCGGCGTTCTTCCCGATGCCGATGATGGTGGTGTTGGCCGGGATGTTCACCTTGATGGCGGTGTCCTGCGCGGCGGCGGAGGCCCGGCGCAGGCCCTCTGGGCTGTCGTCGGGTTCGGCGCTCAGATCGGTGTCCAGACCCCAGGTCTCGGGCGCGTACTTCGCGAGGTAGGCGTCGAAGTCGTAGCCGGGCACGGCGAAGGCGTCACAGCCCTCGGCGACGGCGTCGATCGTCCCCTTCACCTTGATGATCTTCGGGGCGCTGCCGCCCTCGGCGAGGGCCGCCTTGAATCCGGCCCAGGTGGTGACGGTGTGGATGTGCGCGGCATCGGCGGCGGCACCGCCGGTGGTGCCGGTGCCGTAGGAGCCCCAGCCGTCGTTCGCGGGGAGCACCTGGCGGGCGGTGTCGTGGCGGTTGCCGTGGTTCTCCCGCGCGGCGGCGGTCCCGGTGACGGACAGCACCAGGGCCGTGCAGCCGGCGAGCGCCAGCATTCTTGTGACGCGTGCATGACATATCTGTGTACGCACTGTACGGGTCTCCTCGGTTACACGGCCGGGGCGTCGGTCGCCTCGGGCCAGGTGATCCAGGACGTGGGGATGTCGTCGTGCAGCCGGACCACGTCACGCGGCGCGAGCACCCGCGTGCGCAGCAGTTCACGCGCGACGAGCCGGGCCACCGCGATCGCGCCCGGCGGGTTGAAGTGCGTGTTGTCCTGCTCGGTGTCGGTCCAGTTGAAGTACGTCTTCGTCGCCTCGGCGCCGAGCTCCTGCCAGAGCGCCAGCGACAGGGCCTCGATGTCGAGCAGCGCCACGCACTCCTCGTCGGCGAGCGCCCGCATCGCCGCCGGGTAGTCGCCGTGGGTCGGCACGGCGCTGCCGTCCGCGTCGAACCTGCGCCGCTCCACCGGCGTGGCCAGCACGGGCCGGGCACCCCGGGCGCGGGCACCGTCGACGTACAGCCGCAGATGGTCCTGGTACGTCGTCCACGGCTCGGTGTAGCGGGCGGGGTCGGTAGTCTTCTCGTCGTTGTGCGCGAACTGGACCAGCAGGATGTCGCCGGGCCGCAGCGCGGCCAGGATGACATCGAGCCGCCCCTCGTCCACGAAGCTCTTCGAACTGCGGCCGTTCACCGCGTGGTTGGCGACGGGCCGGTCCCGGCGCAGGAAGAAGGGCAGTGCCATGCCCCAGCCGGTCTCGGGCGCGGCGTCGGCGTACTTCTGGGCGGCGGTGGAATCGCCCGCGATGTAGAGGGTGCGGGAGCGGCCCGCGGCGCGGGCGGTGCCGTTCGCCGCGAGGGCGAGCGGGACGGCGGCGACGGCCGCCGCGGTGACCTGTCTGCGCGTAAGAGACACTGCGGTGCCTTTCGAACGGGGGGTGGGAAGACCGGTCCGGGGGCGCGAGGAACCGCGCGGCCGGCCGTGACCGGCCGGGCGGTCCTCCCACGGCCGAGGAGCACCCGAGCGCTCAGTGGTTCTTCTTCCAGTCGGCCTGCGCCGCGTCGAGCTGCTCGGCGAGCGTGTCCAGGAACTGCTTCGCGGTCATCTTCCCGAGCAGCACCTTCTGGAAGTTCGGCTCGTTGTCCGCCTTCGAGATGGTGTTCCAGTCGGGCAGGTAGTACGGCATCTGCACGATCTTCGTGCTGGTTCCGTTCAGCGCCTCGGCCGCCAGCTTCGTCGGCTCGGCGTTCTGGACCCATGCGTCCTTCGCGGCGTCGGTGTTGGCGGGCACCTGCCCTGCCGCCTTGTTGTACTTGGAGTTCTCCGCCGCCGAGACCGCGAACTCGATGAACTTCCAGGCGGCCGCCTTGTTCTTGCTGGACTTGAACAGGCTCAGCCCGTCGACCGGGTTGGAGATCTGCACCCGGGTTCCGTCGTCCGCCGTCGGGTTCGGGATGCCCTTGAACTTGTCCGCGCCCAGGGCCTTCAGATGGTCCTGGTACGAGCCCAGGTTGTGGCTCAGCATGCCGATCGTGCCGCTATCCCACTGGGCGACCATCTTGGTGAAGTCGTTGTTGACGTCGGCGGACGGGGTGTCCTTCTTGTAGAGCGCGACGTACTTCTCCAGGGCCGCCACGTTCTTCGGGTCGTTGACGGTGGTCTTGTCGCCGTTCCAGAACGAGGTGATGCCGGTCTGGCCGTACACCGCGTCCAGGGCCGGTGCGATGGATCCCTCGCCGCCGCGGATGGTGAACCCGAACTTGTTCCTGCCCTTGTCGGTCAGCTTGTCCGCGGCCGCGTAGAACTTCGACCACGTGGTCGGGGCGTCGAGCCCGGCCGCCGTGAACAGGTCCGTGCGGTACCACAGCGTGCCGTTGTTGGCGGAGGTCGGGATCTGGTACAGCGCGTCCCCGCCCCCGGCCGACTTGCTGACGTCGAGCAGGTTCTGGCTGAGCCTGCCGTTCAGCGGGCTCTTCTCCAGGCGGCCGTCCAGCGGTTCCAGCGCCCCCTGGACGGCGACCTCGGCGAGCACCGCGGTGCCCACGCCGCCGACGTCGGGCAGGCCGCCGCCCTGGATGGCGGTGTCGTACTTGGACTGGGCGCTCGCGGCGGGAATCCCGACGTAGTTGACCTTGATGTCCGGGTACTTCTTCTCGAAGTCGGCGATGATCTCCTTCCAGATGTCGGTACGGACACCGCCGTTGTTGTCCCAGAAAGTGATCTCACCCTTGCCGGAGCCCTCGTTGCCCTTGTCGCCCGCGGCGCCGCTGCCGTCGTCGCCGCAGGCGGTGACGGTCAGCGCGAGCACGGAGCCCAGGGCGACGGCCAGGCCGGCACGTCTGCTTCTGCGGATGCTGCTCTTCATGTGGTCGGCTCTCTTCTTCCGGATCCCAACGGAGATATGAGGTTGTGGGGTTCGACAGGTGGGGCAAGCGCTTGCTCGACGGGCGCGTCGGGGCGGCTCCCCACCGGCGTGTGTGCGGACGGCCGGACGGGGTTACCGCGGACCGGTCCGGACCGTGCGATCGTGGCCGTGTTCCTCCCGCGTCACCGGCCGACCGCCTTGCGGGCGAGCGCGCCGGCCGTCTCCCGGTCCAGTCGGCCGTCGGCGACCACGGTGACGATCCGGCGTACGACGGTTTCGCCGGAGCCGACCGTCAGCCGCCGCTCGGCCGCCAGCGACGAGCCGACGCCCGGGTACTCGGCGGCCCGGACGAACCAGGGGTCCCGGCGGGTCGCATCGGTGGCGCCGGCGAAGACCAGCGTCCAGGTGGAGCCGGCGAGCGCGAGCCAGTCGGCGCGGGTGCCGTGGACGGCGTCCTCGCCCTCGGCGTCGGCGGTGAAGACGTCGGGCGCCCGGGGCTCCCTGCGGGCCCGCCAGAAGTAGCCGCCGTAGGCCGCGCCGGGGCGGCCGTTGGTGGCGGGGCTGCCCATCGAGAGCGGCCCCGGGGTGACGTTGGTGAGGGAGAAGGTGAAATCCAGCGCCCAGGCGGAGCCGGCGAGCGGCGCGGCCGCGACGGCACGGCGCTCGCGCAGCAGCTCGGTTCCGGCGGCCACCCAGCGCAGCTCCTGCACGAACCCGTCGGGGTCGTGCAGCCGGAAGGCAAGGTGGCGCTGGGCGCCGTGGTTGTCGAGCTCGGTCGGGCCCCGGTCGCGGACATAGGTGCGCCCGCCCCAGAAGTTGTGCCCCTCGACGTCGGGAACGGCGACACCGACGCCGAGGTGATGGAGATGGTCGGCGGGGCCCAGCTCGGTGACCGCCGTGCCGGCCAGGGTGGTGACGGGGTGCAGATACGGGCGCGGGGAGAGCCGGGCGGGCAGCTCGGGCCGGGTCACATAGCGGCCGACCGGACGGCCGGCGACGCGCAGGACCGGTGCGTCGTTCGCCGTCTTCGCCGTCATCGCGTGCTCACCTCATCCGTGTGCGATGCGTCGGGGGCGTGCGGTGTCTCGGGGGCGTGCGGGTCCTTCGAGGGGCGCCCCCAGGGAACGTCCAGTTCGGAGTAGAGGGCGAGGGTGTCGGCGGCCGCCGCGACCAGCCCCTCGACGCCGGGGATCACCCGGCGGCCCTCGCCGGGGAGCCGGTGCCAGGCGGTGCCGGGCAGCGGGGCCGGATCGGGGGCCAGCCGGATCGCCTCGACGACCTTCATGAACGCGCCCGTCGCGGCCGGCGGCACGAGCAGCGCGGTCCCCTCGGTGAGGTGTCCGACCAGGTTCTCCAGCAGGTCCGTACGGCCGTACTCGTACTCCTGCGGGCCGTGGCCGGCCCGTTGCAGCAGCACCCGGTCCTGCTTGTACCAGAAGGTGATCCGGCCGCGGCTGCCGTGCACGACGACGTACGGTTCGTCCGGCTCCGTGGCGCACAGGGTCGCGGCGACGGTGACCGGGCGCCCCTGCGCGGTGGTGACGCGCACGCACGAGGTGTCGTCGGACTCGATGTCGTTGGCCCGCAGCAGTTCGGTCTCGATGCCGGTGACGTCCTCGGTGCGGTCGGCGCCGCCCAGGGCCAGCGCGGTGGCCACGGCGTGCGCCAGCGGATTGGTGAGGACGCCGTCGACCACGTCGGCGCCGTGCAGCCGCCGCCGGCCCGCCCAGGGGGCCCGCCGGTAGTAGGCCTCGGGACGCGACCAGGCACCGGCGCCGCCGATCCCGGCGACCGCTCCGACGGCCCCCTGCGCGAGCAGTTCACGGATCGCGGGCAGGGCGTGCGAGCCCAGCGACTGGAAGCCGATCTGGCAGCCGACGCCGGCCTTGGCGACCCCGTCGGCCATCCGGCGGAACTCGGCCTCGGACGGGGCGGGCGGCTTCTCCAGGAGCAGGTGCACCCCCCGTTCGGCGGCCGTCAGCGCGAGGTCGGTGTGGGTCGGGATGGGCGTGCAGATCACGGCGATCCGGGCGCCGGTGGAGTCGAGCAGCGCGCCGAGGTCGCCGGACTGCTCGGGCCTGCCCAGGCCGTCGGGTATCTCGTCCTCGGTCAGCGGGGTCAGCTCGCAGATCCCGGCCAGCCGGACGACTCCCCTGGCCTGGAGCCTCCGGATGTTGCCGAGGTGCCAGCGGCCGTGGCCGCGCGCACCGGCGAGGACGACGGGCACCGGTGCGCCCGCGGTGACGTGACGACCGCTCATCCCTTCACCGCCCCCGCGCTGAAGCCGGTGATCAGCCACTTCTGGATGAAGGCGAACACGACGACCACGGGCACGGCCGCGATGATGCCGCCGGCCGCCAGGGCGCCCAGGTCGACGCTGTCCGCGCTCATCAGGGTGTTGAGGCCGACCGGGATGGTCTGCTTGCTCTGGTCGGACAGGAACATCAGGGCGAACAGGAAGTGGTTCCAGGCGTGCACGAAGGCGAAGGAGCCGACCGCGATCAACCCGGGCCGCAGCAGCGGCAGTACGACGATCCGGAAGGAGGTGAGCCGGGTGCAGCCGTCGACCCAGGCGGCCTCCTCCAGGGAGTAGGGCACGTTGCGGATGAAGCCGCTGATCAGGATCATCGACAGCGGCAGCTGGAAGACCGTCTCCGCGAGGATCACACTGCCCAGCGAGTTGATCATCCGGAGTTCGGCGAACACCTGGAACAGCGGGACCAGCAGCAGCGCGCCCGGGACGAACTGCGAGCACAGCAGGGCCAGCATGAAGATCCGCTTGATCCTGAAGTCGAAGCGGGCGAGCGCGTAGCCGCCGGCCAGCGCGACGACGGTGGTCAGGACCAGGGTCGCCACGCCGATGAGCACGCTGTTCTGGAAGTAGGTGCCGAAGCTGCGCTCCGTCCAGACCTTCTCGAAGTGGTCGAAGGTCATCGGCCAGGGCACCAGCGAGGTCGATCCGGCCGGGCGCAGCGCGAAGAGCAGGATCCAGTAGAACGGGATCAGGGTGAAGAGCAGATAGACCGAGAGCGGGAGGTATATCTGCCAGCGCGGGGCCTCGTCCCAGGCCCGGCGGCGCTGCGCGGGGCGCGGGGCCCGGGGTGCCGGCCGCTCGGGGGCGGGCGCGGGAGCGGCCGCGGTGGCCTCCTCGGTGATCACTTGTCCTCGCCTCCGAACTTGCTCAGCCGCAGATAGACGACCGAGCAGAAGAGCAGGATCACGAACGCGACCGTGGTCAGCGCGGACGCGTAGCCGAAGTTGTGGGCGTCGACGCTGGTGTTGGCGATGTAGAGCGGGAGCGTCGTGGTCTCGCCGGCCGGGCCGCCGCCGGTGAGGGTGTAGAGCAGGTCGACGTTGTTGAACTCCCAGACCGCGCGCAGCAGCGTGGACAGCACGATCGCGTCCTTCAGGTGCGGCAGCGTGATGTGCCAGAACTGCTTGAGCCGGCTCGCTCCGTCGACCTCGGCGGCCTCGTACAGGTCCTTCGAGACGGACTGGAGGTCGGCGAGGATGAGGATCGCGAAGAAAGGGACACCGCGCCACAGGTCGGCGACGACCGCCGCCGGGAAGACGGTGGAGGTGTCCGACAGCCAGCTGGTGCCGTACTCCCCGATGCCCAGGTCGGCGAGGTAACGGGTGATGCCCGTCTGGGAGTTGTAGAGCAGCACCCAGATCGCCGAGGTCAGCACGCCGGAGACGGCCCACGGGGAGAAGACCAGTGCGCGGCCCAGGCCCCGGCCGACGAAGGTCTGGTTGACGATCAGCGCCAGCGCGAGGCCGCACAGCAGTTGCAGTCCGACCTCGACGACGACCCACTTGGCGCTGAAGGTCAGCGTGTCCCAGAACTGCGGGTCGTCGGTGAAGGCGTGGACGAAGTTGTCGAGGCCCGCGTAGCCGTTCCGCCAGGGCTTGGTGGGGTTGTAGTTCTGGAGGCTGTAGTAGAAGACGCTGACGACCGGGTAGGCGATGAAGCCCAGCATCAGCAGCGCCGCCGGGGCGATCAGCAGGTACGGGAGCCTGCGGGGCGTGGCGGAGGCACGGCGCCGCCGGGGTGGCGCGGGCGGTTCCGCCACGGCTGCGGCTTGGGCCATGACTGTTCTCCGTTCGCTTGCGGTGGGTCAGATGCGGAGCACTGCGGGTGACAGGAAGCGCTTGCTCGACGGTCGTACGGAGGCCTGACGGGCCGCCCTCAGCCCGCGTACGGGTCGGGCACCTTGCCCGGCCGGGCCAGGAACTCGAAGTCGCAGCCGGTGTCGGCCTGGGTGATCTGCTCGTTGTAGAGCGCGCCGTAGCCGCGCTCGTGGCGCACGGGCGGCGGGGTCCAGTCCGCCCTGCGCCGCTTCAGCTCCTCGTCGTCCACATGGAGGTGGAGCGTGCGCGCCTCGACGTCGAGGGTGATCGGGTCGCCGGTGCGGACCAGGGCGAGCGGGCCGCCGACGTACGACTCCGGTGCCACGTGCAGGACGCAGGCGCCGTAGCTCGTCCCGCTCATCCGGGCGTCGGAGATCCGCACCATGTCCCGTACCCCCTGTTTCAGCAGGTGGTCGGGGATCGGCAGCATCCCGTACTCCGGCATGCCGGGGCCGCCCTTGGGGCCGGCGTTGCGCAGCACCAGGACGCTGTCGGCGGTGATGCCGAGCTCCGGGTCGTTGATGGTGCGCTGCATCGTCCGGTAGTCGTCGAAGACGACCGCGGGCCCGGTGTGCCGCAGCAGGTGGGGCTCGGCGGCGATGTGCTTGATGACGGCGCCGTCCGGGCAGAGGTTGCCGCGCAGCACCGCGACCCCGCCCTCGCCCGCCACCGGGTTGTCCCGCGGCCGGATGACGTCGTCGTTGTGCACCCGGGCTCCGGCGAGCTGCTCGCGCAGGGTGTCGTACGAGACGGTGGGCCGGTCCAGGTGCAGCAGGTCGGGGATGCGGGAGAGGAAACCCGGCAGGCCCCCGGCGAAGTGGAAGTCCTCCATCAGGTACTTCCGGCCGCCGGGGCGGACGTCGGCGAGGACGGGGACCGTGCGGGCGATGCGGTCGAAGTCGTCGAGGGTGAGGGTGACTCCGGCCCGGCCCGCCATGGCGATCAGATGGATGACGGCGTTGGTGGAGCCGCCGAGTCCGAGGACGGTGGTGACCGCGTCCTCGAAGGCGTCACGGGTCAGGACGGCGGAGAGGTTCCGGCCGGCGTGGATCTGTTCGACGATCCGCATGCCGGACGCCGCGGCCATCCGGTCGTGTCCCGAGTCGACGGCGGGAATGCTCGACGCGCCCGGGACCGTCACGCCGAGCGCCTCGGCCGCCGCCGTCAGCGTGGACGCCGTCCCCATCGTCATGCAGTGCCCCGGCGAGCGCGCGAGACCGTTCTCCAGTTCGAGCATCTCGCAGTCGCCGATGAGACCGGCCCGCTTGTCGTCCCAGTACTTCCACATGTCGGTGCCGGAGCCGAGCACCTCGTTGCGCCAGTGGCCCGGCAGCATGGGCCCGGCGGGCACGAAGACGGTCGGCAGGTCGACCGAGGCCGCCCCCATCAGCAGGGCGGGCGTGGTCTTGTCGCAGCCGCCCATCAGCACGGCGCCGTCCACCGGGTACGACCGCAGCAGCTCCTCGGTCTCCATCGCGAGCAGATTGCGGTAGAGCATCGGGGTCGGCTTCTGGAAGGTCTCGCTCAGTGTGGCGACCGGGAACTCCAGCGGGAAGCCGCCCGCCTGCCACACCCCCCGCTTCACCGCCTGGGCGCGCTCCCGCAGATGCACATGGCAGGGGTTGATGTCGGACCAGGTGTTGAGGATCGCGACGACCGGCTTGCCCAGGTGCTCCTCGGGGAGGTAGCCGAGCTGGCGGGTGCGGGCGCGATGGCTGAAGGAGCGCAGTCCGTCGGTGCCGTACCACTGGTGGCTCCTGAGCTCCTCCGGGCGCTTCACCGGGCGCTCGCCCCCGGGCCTCACAGGGACCACCCGGCCGCGATGGCGGCGACCTCGGCCCGGGCCGGCTCCGGCAGCACTCTGCTGGGCGGGCGGACCTCGCGGCGGCACAGGCCGAGCGAGGCGAGGGCCTCCTTGACGACGGTGACGTTGTCGGCGGAGCCGCCCGCCGCACGCAGTTCCTCGAAGCGGCGGATCTGCTCCCAGACCTTCATCGCGGCCGGGTAGTCACCGGAGCGGAGCGCCTCGATCATGTTCAGCGAGACCGAGGGGGCGACGTTCACCAGCCCGGAGGTGAAGCCGGTGGCCCCGGCCGAGAAGTACGAGGGGGCGTAGGGCTCGGCGAGACCGGCGACCCAGACGAACCGTTCCAGCCCGGCGTCACGGGCGAAGGCGGCGAAGCGGGCGGCGTCCGGGACGGCGTACTTGACGCCGATGACGTTCGGGCAGGCGTCGGCGAGCTCGGCCAGCCGGGCCCCGGTCAGCTGCGCGTTGCGGATGTACGGGACCACGCCCAGCTCGGGCACGGCCTCGGCGACGGCACGGTGGTAGTCGACCCAGCCGCGCTGGGCGACGTAGGGGTGGACGGGCTGGTGCACCATCACCATCTGCGCGCCGAGTTCCCGGGCGTGCCGGGCGGAGGCGACGGCGGTGGGGATGTCGTGCCCGACCCCCACGAGGACCGTCGCCCGGTCCCCCGCCTCACTGACCGTCAGCTCCGTTACCAGTCGCCGCTCTTCGGGGGTGAGGGCGTAGAACTCGCCGGTGTTGCCGTTGGGGGTGAGGGTGGTGATCCCGCCGTCGACCAGCCGGCGCAGCAGGGCCCGGTGGGCGGCCTGGTCGACGGAGCCGTCCTCGGCGAACGGGGTCACCGGGATCGCCACCACGTCGGCCAGCGCCGTCCGCTGGCTCTCGAACGCCACGCCGCTCATTCCTGCCCTTCCTCTGCCGTTGCCGCTGCCGCTGTCCATGCGTCCGGTTCCGTCGCCGCCTCCACCTCTGCCTGCGGGAACGCGCGCCGCACGAAGGAGGCGATGTGGGCGTGCAGGGCGCTCGCCGCGCCCTGCGCGTCCCCCGCCAGCGCGAGCCGCAGGATCTCCCGGTGCTCGCCGGCCTCCTGCTCCCAGGAGGGCGAGGCGGCCCAGGCGACGGCGGAGACCAGGGCGGCCTGGTCGCGGACCTCGTCGAGCATCCGGCCGAGCAGCGGGTTGCCGCACGGCAGGTAGAGCGCGCGGTGGAACTCCCGGTTGGCCAGGGAGCGTTCGGCGGTGTCCGTGGCGCCGTCGGCCCGGGTCAGCGCGTCGCGCGCGGCGTCCAGGGAGGCGCCGCGCCGCACCGCGCGCCGCAGCGCCTCGGGCTCCAGGAGCAGCCGGACGTCGTAGACCTCGCGCGCCATGTCCGCGTCCACCATGCGCACCGTGACGCCCTTGTACTGGTTCATCACGACGAGGCCGGTGCCGGCCAGGGTCTTGAGCGCCTCGCGCACCGGGGTCTTGGACACCCCGAACTGCGCGGCGAGTTCGGTCTCGACCAGGGCCTGACCTGGCGTCAGCTGTCCGGTGAGGATGCGGTGTTTGATGCCCTCCAGCACGAACTGCGTGCGGGAGGGAATCGGCGTGGGCACAGCGGTCATGCGCGCCTCTCGGATCTCACGTGTCGGATCCCGCGTATGGGATCTCATGTATCGCGTCTCATATATGACATACGAAGTACGACGCGTTGAAGGTAGGAGGGGCCCTGTGTTTCGTCAATGCTTCCGGCAAAGGAAGTTGAGGTTGCCGGAACTCACCGTGGGCGTCTCAGAAGGTTCTTGTCTCGCCCTCGCGGGCGGCGGAGGTCCGGCCGCCGAAGACCGCGGCGGCGCGCGCCACGGCCGCCTCCCGGGTGAGCGTGGGTCCCACATGGGTGATCAGGAGCTCCCGCGCGCCCCTCGCGCACCGGGCCGCGTCCTCCGGCGTGAGGTGCACCTGACGTTCGCCTTCGCGATGACGGTCGATGTCGGCCTCGCAGAGGAAGAGGTCCGCGCGGCGGGCGAGTACGGTCAGCGCGTCACAGGGGCCGCTGTCCCCGGAGTACGCGAGGACACTGCCCTGGCACTCGGCGCGCAACCCGTACGCCTCGGCGTCGTGGACCACCGCGCGCGTGGTGAGGCGCAGGTTCCAGTGCTGTGCGACATGACCGTCGTGCAGGGGCCTGAAGTCGAGGATGCCGCTCAGGAAACGGGTGTCCGGCTGTCCGAAGAAGCCGGCGAGCCGCCGGGCGCAGTCCCGCGGGGCGTACACGGGGATCGGGGCGGGCGGGGTGAGCCCGCCGAAGGCGAACGCGTAGACGGCGGACAGCAGATCCGCGCTGTGATCCGCGTGCAGATGGGAGATCCAGATCGCCGTGAGCCGCGCCGGATCGGTGTGCCGCTGCAACTCTGCGAAGGTGCCCGGGCCGGCGTCGACCCAGACCTCGGCGCCGCCGCCGCGCAGCAGATGGCCGGAGCAGGGGTGGCAGGGCTGCGGGTGCGGGGAGGCGGTGCCGAGGACGGTGAGGCTCAGGGGCATGCACGGGAGAGTACGTTTCCGGGCGCCCGGACGCTCCCTTTTTCGCGGTCTGTCACGGCTGTCGGCTTTTGGGGCCGGTCACGGCTGGCGGTCTTCGGGGCCGGTCACGGCCACCGGTTTCGGGGCCGGTCACGGCTGGCGGTCTTCGGGGCCGGTCACGGCCACCGGTTTCGGGGCCGGTCACGGCTGGCGGTCTTCGGGGCCGGTCACGGCCAC
>NZ_JBEOWS010000302.1:0-12264 GCF_040296125.1 Streptomyces sp. NPDC002265
GCGGCCGCCGGCACGGCCGCCCCCCCCCCGGTACAGAAGAGGCCGGCCGTCGGCTCGGCTGCCGGAAGTGTGCGGGTGCGGACAGTGTAGGAACCCCCCAAAGCGTGTGGCCGCTGTATGCGGCCTGTACCGGCCCTGTGGCCGGTGAGCGAAGGGTATGACAGGACTCCGACAATCCCCGCGGCGCCGTCGGTTCTGTGCCGGGAAGTCCGCCAGGAAGCGGGGGAAGACGCCGACGCCGGCGAGGGACGGGCCGTGAGCGAATCCGACAGCCTGGACGTCGCGGGACAGCCTGCGCAGACCGTGGGGACGGAGGGCGCGATCGGCCGCCAAGGCGGCGGCATCAACGGTAGGTCTTCGGACCGACAGCGAAGCCGCGGCGAAAGAGGCCTGACTTCGCCGTCCGACGACACCGGCGTACCGCGGCTCACTGGGAAACTGCACACTCCTTCGCGGGAGACCGACGCTCCGCTGGCCCGCGTTTCAGTAGGTCAGCGAATTCCGTCGGTTGGCCGAGCAGCCACTCCGGGTCCGCCGACACGTAGCCGCCCTCGCCCAGGACGGGCTCCATCACGACGGCGGCGACCTCATTGGGCGAGGTGAGGCGGGTGAACACCACTTCCTCCAGGTACCCGGGCACGGCGTACTCCCCGTCGTCCGGGCGGACGAAGCGGTCCTCGTACGGGGCGTGCACCACCCGGGGCAGCAGGGGGCCGAACCAGCCCCTTACTGATCGTTTCAGAATGAAGTTCGCAGGCAGGTAGGCGATGCATCTCGGTCTCCTTGAAGCCTCCTGCTCGGAAATTGTCAGCGGGACGCCGGCCGTTCGGCTACAAGGATCGCCATGAGTTGGGTGGCGAACGTGATGATCTCGGTTGACATGGCCGACAACGCGAGTGTGAAGACGTTGAGGGTGGGCGGGCGTCTTGAACCATGCCGACCTCGACGCCCTCAAGCAGCGAGTGTTCGAGACGCCATGGCGCGAGCCCAACATGGTCCAGCTCTTGGTGATGGATCAGGAGGAATGCTTCTTCCGCATGTGGATGATCCGAGGCAATGAACTGCGGCAGTTCGCACCGCTGCAGCCGAACGAGGAGGACGAGGGCTTCTTCGAGGACGAGGGTTTCTACCTGGACGGGTGAGCTGGGCCAGTGGCGTCAGGCCAGTGTTCTCACTGAACGTCTCCGGCCGTCTTGCGCTGTGGGCCTTGCATTCAGCGATCTTGGTCAGCAAGGTGTCGCGGGTGCGTGCGGGTCTTGTTCCTGACGATCTGTGGAAGCGGGTTGCTCCGCTGCTGCCTCCTGCTCCCGAGCGGCGGCGCCGCCATCCGGGGCGGTTGCGTGTTCCCGACCGGGCGGCGCTCGCGGATGTGCTGTATGTGTTGCGGACCGGTGTGGCCTGGCGGGACGTGCCCGCGGAGATGGTGGGCTGCTCGGGAGTTACGGCCTGGCTCCGGCTGCGGGTCTGGACGGAAGCCGACGTCTGGCCCCGGCTGCACACCGAGCTCCTTGCCGAACTACGCATTGCCGGCCTGCTGGGGATGGACGACTGCGCGATCGACGGCTCCCACGTCAGGGCCCTCAAAGGGGGATCACGTCGGGCCCTCGCCGGTCGACCGTGGCCGCCCCGGCTCCGAACACCACCTGATCGTCGACCTGCACGGAACCCCACTGGCCGTCTCCGTAACGGGCGGGAACCGTCACGATGTGACGCAGTTGATCCCGCTGCTGGACGCGATCCCCCGAATGCGGGGACTGCGGGGACGTCCGCGCAGCAAGCCCAAGCACCTGTTCGCCGACCGCGGCTACGACTACGACAAGTACCGCCGACTGCTGTGGCAGCGCGGCATCAAACCCCTCATCGCCCGCCGCGGCGTCGCCCACGGCTCCGGCCTGGGCAAAACCCGCTGGGTCGCCGAGCGCACCTTCGCCTGGCTCCACCAGTTCAAACGACTCCGGACCCGTTACGAACACCGCGCCGACCTCCATCAAGGCCTCGTGGAGCTGGGCTGCAGCATCATCTGCCTCAGGCGACTCCGCACCTCATTCTGAAACGATCAGTAAGGACGCGTTCTGCCCGGCATGAGAGCAGGGCCTGGTGGTATGCGGGGAATATCCAGGGGAACGGTCGGCCGCGCGCTGCTACGGTCGGGCGCTATGAGCTGGCTTCCCGATGACTTCGTCCATCCCGTCCTGGTCCCGCTGCCGAGCAGTGGTCATCACCTGCGGCCGATCCGGGAGGCGGACACCCCGCTCGACTATCCGGCTGTGATGGGTTCGCGTGAGCGGCTGTGGACCATCTTCGGCCCGGCCTGGGGCTGGCCCGCGGCCACCATGACCTACGAGGCCGACCAGGCCGACCTGTTGCGGCACGAGAAGGAGATCGCCGCACACCGGTCCTTCAACTACGCGCTGTTCGACGCGGCGGAGACGGCTCTGCTCGGCTGCGTCTACATCGACCCACCGGAGAGGGTCGGCGCGGACGGCGAGATCTCCTGGTGGGTGGTGGACGAGCTGGTGGGCAGCAAGGTCGAGCAGGCCCTCGACGAGCTGGTGCCGCAGTGGATCGCCGCCGACTGGCCGTTCGAGCAGCCGCGCTTCCTCGGCCGCGGGATCTCCTGGTCGGATTGGCTCGCCCTGCCGGAGCGCGCCGACGCGTAAGTAGCTTTTGTCGTAATGCTCAGGGGACTTGGTGCTCGAACGGCTGCCTGTCGGCGTACTTCTCTGAGTGGCCCTGGCAAGATTTCCGTGAAGCCGCTGTATGCGACCGTGCGCCGGTGACGCTCCGTCACGGATGGCGGCATTGTCGGCAAGTGTGACGACCTCGTAGGGATCACGGCTCCGCACCTCGACATGGTGCGCGTGGAACGAGTGTGGGTGGCGGGCGGCGTGGTCCGCGTTGCGGCCTGCACCGGCGAGTCGGCGGCGTGTCCGGACTGTGGTCGGGGCTCTGCGCGGGTGCACGGTTTCTTCTCCTGTGTCGGCCATGCGGGAAACGCTCTCGTCCAGGGCCGACTTCGGCTGTCAGTGCCTTCTGCCAGGATGCGCGGATGCCCTCAACTGACCACCCGCTCACCCACCATGACGATCAGCCGCGTGCTCACCTTCTGGATTTGGTCGGCGCCATCGAACCCTGGGACAACCTGGAGCACACCCACCTGCAGACCGCCACGCAGTGGATCGCCAGTGGAGCCACGGTCTACCGAATGCGCAAGCCGGATGTTCCTGCGATGCACTTGGTGAGCTACTTCGTCGTCCTCGACGACACGCGCGGACAGCTGCTGCTCGTCGCGCACCGAAAGGCGGGCCTGTGGCTGCCGACCGGCGGACATGTCGAGCCAGGTGAGGACCCGTGGACCGCGGTGGTCCGCGAATGCCGTGAGGAGCTGGGCATCCAGGCCACGGCATCGCCGATCACCGGCGAGCTCCCCCTCTTCCTCACCGTCACCGAAACGCGAGGGCAGGACGCACACACCGACGTCTCGCTCTGGTACCTCCTCGACGCCGACGCTGACACCATCACCTCCTACGACCAAAATGAGTTCGACGCGATCCGGTGGCTGACCCACGAGCAGGTGCTGGAGGAGCCGGACGAACTGCTCGACCCCCACATGCACCGCTTCACCCACAAGCTGCAGCATGCCCGCGCCAGAAGGCATTGCGGATAAGCCTCACCGGCCGTCCGCGGTGCCGCACGACCCCGTTGGGGGACGGCGCAGCCGTTCTTCAACTCCCGCTACAGCAAGGCGGGTTGAGGTGATCCGGCACCGCGGCCACCCGTCCGACGGGACGTCGGACGGATGGCGTGTCGGTCGCCCGGTGCATCCTCGTGTTCGTTCCGGGCGCACTGTCGTTCGCGCTGGGCAGCACGCCGATCGCGCGGGTCTCCTCCGCGAGGCCGCGGGAGCCCCCGCTATGGCCTGGCCATCGAGGTAAAGCGAAGCGCTGACTGCCCGGACAGTGGAATGTCCCGCCTGGTCGTTCCGGGAAATCCTGGAATTCCCGGAAACCCCTCCGTCCTCATTGACACCGCGCGACCCGCGGTACACGCACCTGCTGTTAAGGCGCGGCTCGGTGTCCTAGCATGCCTGACATGACGTCATCTCCGGGCGCTCACCCGATCGACGGTATCGTCTTCGACTGGTCCGGCGTGTTGGCGGATGAGATCGAGGCTGTGGCCAGAGCCCACGCGAGTGCGATCGCCGCTTTGGGAGGACGTCCGCTCACGGCCGAGCAGTGGAAGTCCGGAATTCTTGACGACTGGCGGCAACTGTACCTGGATCAGGGGGTCCCAGCGCATTCCATGCGGCAGGCTCCCGACGCATTCGCCGCGTACTTCGAGAAGAACCTGCTCAGCGTCCGCCCTGTCGAGGGAGCAGCCGAGGTGTTGCGGGACGTGAGGAAGGCCGGTCTGAAAGTCGCCATTCTCAGCAATCAGCTCGAGCCCTGTCTCCGTTCCTGTATCCGCCACTTCGGGTGGGAGCAGTACTTCGACATTGTCGTGGCCGCCCGGGGTGCCAAGGTCCCCAAGTCCGATCCGGAGGCGCTGTGGGGGATCCTGCGCGACCTGCGCCTGAAGCCGGTGCGCACCATGCTGGTGGAGGACATGACACAGGGCATCACCCTGGGCAAAGCCGCCGGACTGGTGACGGTGGGCAAGCCGTCCGTCCTGCGTCAGGACCTCTCGGCCGCGGATTTTCTGGTCGACGACCTCAGGGACGTGCTCAAGGTCGTCGAAGGCACCACGGCGGGCCGGCGCCCGAGCGGCGGCGCCAACCGCGAGTACCGGCAGGTCTACGAGCGTCGAGAGCGCGAGAAGTCGGCGGGCCGGATAACCAGACTCCCGGACTGGTACCACTCGGAGAACCTCTCCTTCGTCCGCTTTCTGCAGCGCGCCGTCGCCGTACCCGCTCCGGCACTCGCCGTCGACGTCGGCTGTGGGAGTTCCTTCCACGCAAGGGCCATGACACGGCTGTTCCACTGCCCCGTGCTGCGCATCGACCTCACCCAGGCGGCGTTGAGGCGGGGGTCCGCGCTGTCCGACGGGCTTCCCGGGCCGGCCTCTGTCCAGGCGGACGCCGCGCGGCTGCCCTTGAGGGACGCCACCAGTGGACTCACCCTCTGCGCGGAACTCCTGGAGCACGTCCCCGATCCCGACGCCGTGCTCGCAGAACTGGCCCGGGTGACCCGCCCCGGAGGCCTGCTCGTGCTCACGGTCCCCAACAGCGTCGAGGCGACCTGGCCGCCGTTCCGCGGCATCCAGCGCAAGAGCTTCTCGGCCGGGCACATCCGGGAATACACCGTGGACGCTCTGACCGAGGCGGCCGAGCGGGCCGGTTTCCAGCGGGTCTACGCGGGCAGCCGCTGGTTCCTTTTCTACTGGCTGGCCTTCGGCGTCGAGCGCAGCCGTCTCGCGGCCCCGGCCGCCCGCGCCCTGCTGCGCCTGCGATGGCTCTCCCGGCTGACCGGCCGGATCGTCGAACAGCTGACACTTGTGGAGACACGGGTGCTGGGGGGCCGCAGTCGTCGCGGGATAGGCATATTCCTGATCGCAAGAAAGGAAGCCCGTTCCGTCGGCGGGTGACCACAACGGGGGAAAACATGTCGCTGGAAGTCGTCGTGCCGGTGATCGTGGGGGTTCTCGGCTTCGTCTACTTGGTGCTCTTCGGGCAGCGATCGGTCGTGGAATGGCATGCGGAAGGGCGCCGGCGCCGCGAAGACCGATCGTCACGTGAGGAAGCGTCCGAACGACAGATCGACAATCTTCCTTCGCCGGACTACGCCGAACTCCTCGGACGCGAGGAGGAAATGGACCGAATCATCTCCGTTCTCCGTCCCTATCCCCATTCTCAGCACGCTGTGGTGGCCCTGGACGGCATCGGGGGAAGCGGGAAATCCGCTCTCGCCCTGGAGGCTGCGCGATACTACGTGGTGAACCATCTCAAGCTCGATCGGAGCGAGAGATTCGACGCTGTCATCTGGGTTTCCGCGAAGGAGAACCTGCTCACGGCGCGGGGCACCCAGAGTCGCCCCTGGCGGCACCGCACGCTGGACGACATCTTCGAGACGATCGCCATCTGCCTGGGCCGCGAGGACATCACACGCGCTCCCGCGGAGCATCGTGTGGAAATCGTCCGCAACGCGCTCAAGCGCCAGCGGACACTGCTGATCGTGGACAACATGGAGACGATCAACGACGTGAGCGTGGAGTCCTTCCTGAGGGAGCTGCCCGCGCCCACCAAGGCGATCGTCACCACGCGCTACCGCATCGACGTGGCCGTCTCCGTGAGCCTCGGCAACCTTCCGGCGGGAGAGTCCCGCAGCCTGCTGCACCGACTCGTGTCCCGGACGGTCGACTCCGGCACCCACACGGACACCGCCGTCGACCATCTGATCGGTCTGACGGGCGGTCTTCCGCTCGCCATCGTCTGGTCCGCGGCGCGCATCCGGCTGGGCATGACCCTCGACGAGGTGGTCGAGGACCTGTCCTCCGGCCACGACGACCTGACCCGGTACTCGTTCAGCAGCATCCTGGAGCGCGTGGCGGTGCGGCCCGGCCGGGTGGAGGTCATGCACGCCGTCGCCGCTCTGCCCGCCCCGGTCACCCTGGGGCTGACCGCCGGGGCGACGGGCATCGCCGACCAGGAATCCGTCCGTGCGGCGCTCCACGACCTCGTGCGTCTCTCACTGCTGCAACGCCAGGACGGCACCTGGGACATGCATCCGCTGGTGCGCCGGCATCTGACGCCGTCCGACCCGGGCCAGCGCGACGCCATACTCGGGCGCGCGACGCGTTACCAGGAGCGGTACCTGAGCCGACTGATCGGTGACGAGCGAACCCAGCACGTGCGGGCCACGCAGTACGCCTCCATCGACCCGGAGTGGCCCAACATCCGTTACCTGATCGCACGGGGCAGTCAGGAAGGCGCTCACGAAGACGTGCGGAGCCTGGTGGGCGGCCTCGGCTACTACCTGCACGCGCGCGGCCTCTGGACCGACGCGGTGTGGGCGTGGGAGACGGGCGCCTCGTCGGCGGAGGACTGCGGCGACGTGGTCGCCCAGGCCCGGTTCCTCACCTACCTCGGCTACATGGCCTTCTTCATGGGACGGCCGACCCGGGCCACCTATTACCGGCGCCAGGCGGAACGCCTTGTCGCCACGGACCAACCCTCCTACCAACTGGGCAGCCTGCTACGGCTGTCCGGCTACCTGGCCCGCGAATCAGGCAACACCGACCAAGCGCTGGGGTATTTCGACCGGGGTCTGGAGGTCATGAGGGCCTGCGGCAACGTCCACGGCATCTGCCGGCTCCTCAACGACATCGCTGAGACCCGGGCCCAGTCGAGCCACACCCAGGAGGCGGAGGCTCTCGCCCAGGAAGCCCTTTCGCGCGCCGACGCCGAGGGCGAGGTGATCGAGAAGGTGCGCTCCATGGGTGTTCTCGCCAACATCGCCCTGGCCGCCGACGACCTGGGTCTGGCCCGCGCCTACGCGACGGAGAGCCGTGACCAGGCACTGGAGTGCGGATGGTGGGAGGACGCCGGGAAGGCGTTCCACACCCTCGCCCGGACGGAAGCGGCCGCCGGACACCATCCCCTGGCCCGGAGCCTGGCCGTCGAAGCCGAGACGTACTTCGACCGCATCGGCAGCGAGCGGGGCATCGCCGAATGCCGCGCCTTCCTGGCCGGCCTACCCGAGCGCAGCCGACGCCGCATCCTGGGGCTTCACGTCTGAAGCCCTTCGGTCACGCCGGTTGTCCGGCCGCGTGATCGGCCCGTACAGCGGCCAGGGGCGGGCGGCCGGGGTCCCGGACCGGGTGGTGGTTTTCTGCCGGAGTCAGGCGCCCTTCCCGGCTGCCTGGTGCCGGTCGAGGTTGGCACAGGCCGAGGGGTAGGTGTCGCGGTAGCTTGATCGGGGCGTGGCCGGCACGTCACACCACGGCGGGCAGCTGAGCCAGACCGGTGTCGAGCATGATGCGGTCGACGGTCTCGTGCAGGACACTGTCGGCGCCGGTGACGGTCTCGGTGCCGCCAGGCAGCAGATCGCGCGGCCGGTACCAGTCGCGCAGTTGCGTTTCGCGAACGTCGTCGGCGATCGGCTTGGTGGCGTGCCGGGCGAGGGTTTCACCGAACGGCACGTCCAGGTAGTAGCCGTGAGTCGGGCCACGGTGGTCGGCACGCAGCTCGGTGAGAATGTCGCCGTAGCGGTCGGCGTAAAGGATGCCTTCGACGACGACGTGGAATCCGGTGTCCAGGGCGTAGCGGGCGGTCAGCCCGATCAGGCCGATGTTCGCGGCGCCGGGCCGGTCCCGCTCGCGAAGCACGATGCGGCGGAGGTTGTCCTGGCCGACCACGGCCAGGCCGCGGCCGAACCTCTCGCGCAGGCCGGCTGCGATAGACGACTTCCCCGAGGCGCTGTTGCCGCGCAGCACGACCAGCCGGGTTTCTTCGGTGCCCACGCGTCGCCCCACCCCGCTACCAGGCGACTTACCCGCTGACAGGCTTTTCAGACGCCCTCAACTGACCCTTCCACTGACGCAGGATCTCCGTGGGCACTGGGAGTAGTTTCCTGACGGATAAATCGTGCCGTGGCGGCACCCTTCCAGGAAGGGCAGGACAGAAGCCGGGCATGGCTTCGGCTCGGCCCAGCCGGAGATCATCCCTGGTGCCTGCCGAACGGACCCGGTCGTATGAAAAGCTGTGGGCACATCTGCCGTTGTCCGGCAGAACACCCGAAGCACCGAAGGCGGCCGCGTGTGGATCGCGGTCGCCCGCGTGTGCCGTGGGCTCGGATGGAAGATACGACGAGGAGCCACGTGAGACGTCCCCTGTTCCCCGCGATGCTGCCACTGACCGCAATAGCCTTGCTGGCGCTCACCGGTTGTGGCAGCGCGGCCACCGCGTCCCATACGGCCCCCGCCTCCGTCGCCGCCACGCCCGCCAAGAAGTCGGCGGAACCGGACCCGTCCTCGACGACCGCTTCCTCCGCGAAGGCCGAGCCTGAATACAACCCGAAGGCGGATGCTGCTGCCGACATCGCGGTCGCTCTCAAGTCGGCGAAGAAGGACGGTCACCCGGTACTTGTCGACTTCGGCGCCGACTGGTGCATGGACTGCCGCGTCCTGGGCGCCCGTTTCAAGGAGTCCGGGCCTTCCGCGTTGCTGGCCGAATACCACGTGGTGAGGGTGGACGTCGGCAACTTCGACCACAATCTGGACGTTGCCGCACGCTATGTCGACCTGCGCACGAGCGGCATACCGGCCCTGGTCGTTCTCGACCCCACTTCCGGCCAGGCACGGGTGGCCACGAACCAGGGCGAGTTCTCCAACGCGCGCACAATGTCGGCGGACCAGGTCCAGGAGTTCCTGAAGCGATGGAAATAGCCGTCCGGCCCCGACTCCGCACCCGCCATGCGCACCGCGGCGCGGTCCTGACCCTGGCGGCTGCTGTCGCGCTTGCGGGCTGCGCCGGAACGGGGACGAGCGAGGCCATAGTGGACGCCGCTTCGTTCTCCGCCGGCGGCGTGGTGGTATCAGTGCGGGTCGAATCCCGAGGCGACGGCTTGCGGGTCCTCGCGGACCTGCGGCCTCAGCAGGCGGGCTTTCACCTGTACAGCCTTGACCTTCCCGACGGCGGCGTCGACGGGATCGGCATCCCGACCCGTATCCGTGCCGAGGCGGCGCTGCGGTCCGCAGGCCCGGCGACCACCGACGCCAAGCGGCGGGTGCTACGCCCTGCGGGCCTCGACGTCCAGCTGCCGGTGTACGAGGACGGACGGGTCGTCCTCGAGCTGCCCGTACGCCGCGTCGAAGGGACGGACCGCGCGCGGGTGTTCCTCACGTACGGCGCATGCAGCGAGCGCGCGGGTTGTCTGCCTCCCGTACGCGACCGTGCCGTAACCCTGTCACTGGGACCGGCGAGCTAGTGTTCCAGCAGTACTTCTCCATTTTGGCTGGTCAGGGGTCTGGGAGTGGGGAGTGTAGTGGTGTGCTGGTGGAGGTGGGACGGTCTTTGGCGGGGTGTCGCCCCAATGGGTGGCTGCGCCGCATGTAATGACAGCGGCGGGCTTGTGCTTGATGGCGGCGGCGCCAGTGTGACCATGTCATGATGGACGGGGGTCGACGGCACGATGGCGGGGTCCAGTTGCCAGTAGACGGCGAATCTCGGCTGGTGTGAGGTCCACGAGGTCGGACGTGTCCCGTTCGACGCCCCCCTTTTTTGCCGTTCTTGGCAGATCATCACTGCCAGGAAAACGTGCGCGAGCATGGTGAGAGTGATGTGTCGGTACCAGCCGACATAGAGGGCGTCTGAAAAGCCTGTCAGCGGGCTGACCTTGCGAGGCGACGCACGAGGAGCATGGCCATGGTGAGGTAGATGGCGCTCTCCGAACATGCGCGCAGGTACTCGTAGTCCTTCGACCGGCGGCGGCACCGTCCCAGCCAGGCGAACGTCCGCTCTACCACCCAACGCCGGGGGACCACTGCGAAGAGGGTCACTGCCGGAGGCGGTTCCCCCACCTTCGCCCAGGTCGAGCGGAATCCTCCGTCGCGGCGCTGCACGACCTCCGGAGCAGGGCAACGCCCCGGGCTACGCTGCCGCTCATGACAGTGCCCGAGCCGCCCCAGGCGATCACCAGCTGCTGGCTCTCCTGGCTGGCGGTCCGTGCCCAGGACCGGACGGAAGTGGTCGACCAGATCGGCCTTACCCAGGTCACGGAGACGTCCTGGTCCGTCGGCGCAGAGCTGATCGACCGCATCGCCCACGAGCCCGCCGAGCGCTTCTCCCGCGTGTTGGTCACGCCCTCGCTCAACGGCTGGGTGCTGGTCGTCGGCCCGTGGTGCGGCCTGCCCTACCTGAAACGCACAGCGGATGTCACCCGCCTCTGCCTGGAGCTGAGCACGCGCAACGGCCAGGCGCACGCCTACTTCTACGGCGAGCAACGGGACGGAGACGCCTGGCTGATTGCCGAGCACGGCTCGATCATCAGGCGCTGGATCAGCGAGTACCCCGAGCTTGCCCTGGGGCAGCCCGTCCAAGCGGAACGCAACAGCCTCGACGCGATCGGCGTCGCGGGACGCCCCGAAGACCTCGATCCGGAGGAAGCCGTCGACCTCCTCGTCGAATGGGAGTGCCTGGCCCCGGCCCTGGCTCAGGCACTCAGCCTCGACCCCACCAGTCTCACGGCGACATCCGGACCCGCGAGCACTCTCCTCATCGCCACCCCACCCGCAGCACAGCTCACCGACCCATTCGCGCACAGCAGCACGAGCAGCTGACCAACCGACATCACGAGTTCAACTTCGGAAGCCTGGCCGCAGTACGGCGGACTCGGGCACAGATCCCTGGCGCCTGTGGGCATGATCTCCCCTGGACTGCTGGTGCGGACACCAGTCGTTCGCCGACGGCCGTGATGATCGAAGAAGCAGAAGCAGGGATCAGCCTTCGGTGAGTTGCAAGACAGCGCAGCCCTGGCCGCACCGCAGTGCGACCGCAACGCGGCCTCCTGGACGGCGTTCGGATCCAGGGCGAACCGGAACGCCTGCACCACAAACCCGGGCTGCGGCCGGAACTTCTTCACCCGGCAGCCTCCCGGTCGCCACCGCCACCGCGCGGGCCGCACGCTGCTTCGCCGTGCACCGCCCGTGCAGGCGGGCGCACAGCGACGTCAGTATCTCGGCCATGTCCCGTACGAGGTCGTCGGTGGTCTCTGCGGGGTCGAGGACGACCAGGCGCCGCCCGGACGCCGACAGCACGGCTTCGAGGTACTCGACGCCGAACCGGGCCGGCCGGTCTTGGGACTCGACCACAATCACCGCCGTCTGCGGGTCGGACAACACACGGTGCAGCTTGCGGCCCCGCCCGTCCAGCCCCGAGCCGACCTCGGTGACGGCCAGGCCCAGCCCGTTCGCGCCGGACACCACCGGGGCAACCTGCCGGTCAAGGCCGGCCTTCCGGCCGGCGGACGACACACTGTCGGCCACAGGCCCGCGCCAGTTCCCCAGCCGCGGCAAACGACTCCCGGCCCTTGCCCTTGATCAGCTCAGCTGGCCAGACATCGATCGAGTGCACTCCGGTCCGGGTCATGACCAGGAAGTCCGGTGTGTGCTCGCGTTGGAGAAGCTGCAGGCCAGTAGGCGTGCCGTGGCTCTATGAGCTCCGAATTGCGCGGAACGCGGGCCGAGGTGATGGACCCGGTGCGCCGACGGGAGTGGCGGGGCGTCGCCGTGCCGCGGCCGTTGCGGTGGCGCAGCCGTGAACGGTCCGTC
>NZ_JBEOWS010000303.1:0-12205 GCF_040296125.1 Streptomyces sp. NPDC002265
GGCGCCGGCGGCGTTGGCGCCGCCAGGATCTCGGTGAACGGCAGATAGGGCAGTCCCACGTCCCCCAGATCGACGCAGTGACCGGTGAGCACGGCCGTACCGGACTCGGCCGCCCGTGCGGCGGCCTCGTCCAGGACGCGGGTCTTGCCGACGCCGGCGTCGCCGGCGAGGAGCACGGCACGGGACTCGCCGGCGCGGGCGCGCTCCAACACACCGGCGAGACGGGCGAGTTCCGTCTCCCGGCCGACGAGAGGGGTGGTGAAGACGGGTTGCGGCACGGCTCCATCCTGGCACGGATCACCGACAGCGCACGGATCACCGACAGCGCCGTGGCCGTGGGACGGCAGGCTCAGTGCAGCGACTGCGACCAGTTCGCCGGTACACGCCCCGCCGGGCCCGGGGTGGGCTGGTCCAGCGGGTGGTGTGCGGGCGGCGCGAGATCCGGACCCGACTCGTACATCTCGTTCGTCTCGTAGTTCCAGAACCAGTCCTCGCCCGGCTCGAAACTGCGCACCAGCGGATGCCCGGACGCCTTGAAGTGGGCGGTGGCGTGCTGGGCGGGTGAGGTGTCGCAGCAGCCGATGTGCCCGCACTGCGCGCACCGCCGCAGATGGAACCACCAGCCGCCCGCCGCGTCGCAGTCGACGCAGCCCTCACCGCTCGGCGGTACGCTCGGCTCGATGCCGTCGACGTTGCTCACAGCGCCTCCTCGGAAGTGGTCTCGGGATCTGCCCCGGTGAGCGGCAGGAGGATCCGGAACCGGGTGTCACCCGGCACGGACTCGACCTCGATGCTGCCGTGGTGCTTGTTGACGACGATCCGCCAGGAGATGTCCAGACCGAGGCCGGTGCCCTGGCCCACCGGCTTGGTGGTGAAGAACGGGTCGAAGATCCGGCTGCGGATCTCCGGCGGAATCCCGCCGCCCGTGTCCCGGAACTCCACCACCAGCTGGTCGTTCTCCCGTGCGGTGCTCACCGTCAGCGTCCCCTCCCCGCCCGTGTCGGCGATGGCGGAGACCGCGTTGTCGATCAGGTTGGTCCACACCTGGTTGAGCTCCGCCGGGTAGGACGGGACGCGGGGCAGCGAATGGTCGTACTCCTTCACGACCTTGATCTTCTCGCCGAACTTCGCGGAGAGCATCAGCAGCGTGCTGTCCAGGAGTTCGTGCACGTCGACGACCTGGAAGGGGGCACGGTCGAGCTGCGAGTACTGCTTGGCGGCGTTGACCAGGTTCGAGACGCGGGTGGTGGAGTCCTCGATCTCGTCCATCAACAGCTCGGTCTCGACCGTGTAGTTGAGCCAGCCCACCGCCCCCGGCAGGATCTCCTCGTCCACTCCCGCGGCGACCTGGTCCAGCCAGTCGACGTGCAGACCGGCCTGGACGAAGGTGGGCGCGAGCCGCCAGCCGTCCGGGATGCCGTGGTCGTCGAGCCAGTCGGTGACGGCGTCCTCCCGGTCCGAGGCCTCCAGGGGGCTCAACGTGGGTGCCTTGGCGACCAGTTCGGCCGTCCGCTCCTGGATCTCGATGAGGCTGGCGAGGGCCTCGCGTGGATACGGGCCCGCCGAGATCACACTCAGCTTGTGCCGCATCTTCGCCACCCGCTCGCGCAGCGTGGCCGTGGCCCGCACGGCCGCCGCGGCCGGGTTGTTGAGCTCGTGCGTGAGCCCGGCGGACAACGAGCCCAGCGCCAGCAGCCGTTCGCGCTGGCCGATGACCCGCTGCTGGCTCTTCGAACCGAAGAACAGCCCCTCCAGCAGATGGACCGCCATCGGGAACCACTCCTGCATGATCCCCGCGAACGTGTCCGCGGGCAGCACGAAGAACCGCGTCGGCTCCGTGACCCGCAGCGAGTTCGTGTAGGCCTGCCGCACCCGGTCGCCGATGTAGGCCTGCATCGCCCCCGCGTACACCCCGGGCTGCGAGGTCCGGCCGACCTCGACATCGTCGTCGCCGACCCGGCGGAACAGCACGACCGTGCCCTCGACCATCACGTAGAAGCAGGTGGCGGGCTCTCCCTCGGTGTACACCGGCCCCGGTTCGAACCGCTCCACCCGCCCCTCGGCGCACAGTCTGCCGAGCTGCTCCTGGTTGAGCTTCTCGAACAGGAAGAGCGAACCGATCTCCTGCGGCCGGCACTCGACCCGCTGCCCGCTCACGACTGCTCCAGATAACGGTGGACGAGCATCACGGCCATGGCTCCTTCTCCGACGGCGGAGGCGACGCGTTTCGCGGACTCGGCGCGCGCGTCGCCCGCCACGAACACGCCGGGAATACTGGTCTCCAGGTGGTACGGCGGCCGGTCCAGCTCCCAGCCCGCGGGCGGTCGTCCGTCGGGTGTCAGGTCGGGCCCGGCCAGGATGAATCCGCGCTCGTCGCGCAGCACCGTGTCGGACAGCCAGTCGGTCAGCGGGGCCGCGCCGATGAACACGAACATCCACTGCGCGTCGACGAGTTCGCACTGCCCGCTCGTCGTGTCGCGCAGGGTCAGCTGCTCCAGATGGTCGGAGCCGTGCGCGGACTCCACCACCGTGCCGGTGCGCACGGAGATGTTGGCCGCCTCCTCGATCTGCTGGATCAGGTAGTACGACATCGACGCCGCCAGCGACGCCCCGCGCACCAGCAGCGTCACCGACTTGGCGCCCCGGGACAGGTACATCGCCGCCTGCCCGGCGGAGTTGGCGCCGCCCACGATGTACACGTCGTGCCCCTGGCAGGAGGACGCCTCGGTCAGCGACGAACCGTAGAACACCCCGCAGCCGGTGAGGTCGTTCGCGCCGGGCGCCGGCAGCTGCCGGTAGGAGACACCCGTCGCCAGGATCACGCTGTGCGCGGCGATCGCCGAGCCGTCCGAGAACCGTACGATCCGGGCCGCGCCGTTGACCTCCAGGCCCGTCACCTCGCGCGCGGTGAGGATCTCGGCACCGAACTTGGCCGCCTGCCGCCGGGCCCGATCGGTGAGCTGCGCGCCCGACACCCCGTCCGGGAACCCCAGGTAGTTCTCGATCCGGGAGCTCTGCCCGGCCTGCCCGCCGGTGGCCGAGCGCTCCACCAGCACGGTCCGCAGTCCCTCGGACGCCCCGTACACGGCCGCGCCGAGTCCGGCCGGGCCGCCGCCGATGACGATGAGGTCGTAGAAGTCGGCGGTCGGTGTGGTGGCCAGCCCCACCCGGGCGGCCAGCTCCGGCGGCTCGGGCTCGACCAGCGGGGTGCCGTCCGGGGTGATGACCAGTGGCAGCCGCTGTCCGTCCTGCCCGGCCGCGTCGAGCAGCCGCTTGCCCTCCGGCTCGTCGGCCGAGTACCAGCGGTAGGGCACCTGGTTGCGGGCCAGGAACTCCCGTACGTCCGACGAACGCGCCGACCAGCGGTGCCCGACGACCTTCGTGATCGCCACCGACCGGTAGTCGCTGGCCCGCCAGGCGACCAGCAGGTCGTCCAGGACCGGGTAGAGCTTCTCCTCCGGCGGGTCCCACGGCTTGAGCAGATAGTGGTCGAGGTCGACGACGTTGATCGCGTCGATCGCCGCGCTGGTGTCCGCGTACGCGGTCAGCAGCACCCGGCGCGCCCCCGGATACACGTCCAGCGCCTGTTCCAGGAACTCGATGCCGTTCATCTGCGGCATCCGGTAGTCGGCCAGGATCACCGCCACGAGGTCGCCGCGCAGCTTCAGCTCGCGCAGCGCGTCCAGCGCGGACTCTCCCGACTCGGCGCGCACGATCCGGTACGACTCGCCGTAGCGCCGTCTGAGGTCCCGGGCGACGGCACGGGAGACCCCCGGGTCGTCGTCCACGGTCAAGATGACGGTCCGCGCTGCCTCGGCGGCCTCTGCCATGCGTCTCCCACCCCG
The DNA here is from genome assembly GCF_040296125.1 of Streptomyces sp. NPDC002265. Taxonomy (NCBI): domain Bacteria; kingdom Bacillati; phylum Actinomycetota; class Actinomycetes; order Kitasatosporales; family Streptomycetaceae; genus Streptomyces; species Streptomyces sp. NPDC002265. The sequence goes on from NZ_JBEOWS010000303.1 coordinate 3,846, forward strand.
AGCGGTCGGATGTACGGCACGGCGCCTGCGTCGCCGCCGGGCCGACTCCCGCCATCGTATGTTCGATCGCCGCGCTTCGCTCAGGTACGAGCCGGCCGGGCCGGACCCCGCCGGCACCGCCGGTCACTCGGTGCGCCGCACTCGTCGCCCTCCGGCCCCGGGAGCGCCCCGGGCCCGGACCGGCCGAGATCATGAAGCGCGGGCGGGTCGGGAGGGCCGTGGGGAAGACTGGGGGTTCCACGGACGGCACACGACACAGGGAGGCGACGCGCATGACGCGCCCCATCACGGCAGGCGTCGACGGAACGGACGAGAGCCTGGCCGCGCTCGCCTGGGCGGCGCGGGAGGCCGTCCGCAGGCGGCTGGCGCTGCGGGTGGTGCACGCCTGGCGGTTCCAGCAGGACGCGGCGCCGGACGTGGCCGGGCGCGACGCGCAGGAGCGGTGGGTGCGGGACGCGGTGGACGGCGCCGTACGCACCCTCACCGGGCGCCACCCCGACCTGGAGGTGTCCACCGACGTCCTGGAGGGCGACGCGGCGGAGTCCCTCGTCGCCGCCGCGGCGGACGCCGAGCTGCTGGCGCTGGGCTCGCGCGGGCACGGCGCCGTCGTGGGCTTCCTGCTGGGCTCCGTAGGACAGCATGTGATCGCCGAGGCGGTGCGGCCCGTGGTCCTCGTACGGGCCGGCGACGAGGCGGCCGCCGAGGCCGGCGGCCGCGAGATCGTCGTCGGGCAGGAGGGCGGCCCGGACGACAGCGCCGACGTACTGCGGTTCGCCTTCGAGACGGCCGCCGTCCGCGGTGCCACCGTGCGCGCGGTACGGGCCTGGACGCTGCCGCCCGCGTTCGCCTACAGCCCGGGTTCGCTCCGGCTCCTGGACGATGCCGGGGGTCTGGAGCCGTACGAGACGAAGGCGCTCGGCGAGGCCCTCGCACCGTGGCGGGCCCGCTTCCCGGGCGTGCCGGTGGTCGAGCACGTGGAGATGGGCAGCGCGGGCCAGGTCCTGCTGTCGGTGGCCGGGCGGGCGCAGCTGGCGGTGGTCGGACGCCGGGCCCGCCGTACGGCCGTGGGGGCCCGGATCGGCTCCGTCGCGCACGGGGTGCTGCACCACGCGCCGTGCCCGGTCGCCGTCGTTCCGCACGACTGAGCACCCCGGGGCCGGGGCGCCCTGGACCGCCCGCCGGACCGTCCGCCTGCGGTGTCGCAGCCCCCGACGGCCGGCTAGGGCCTGTCCGGCGGATCATGCCGCAGACGCGGCGTCCGGCACGCCCTCCCCCGGAGGGGGTACCCCCAGCGGCGTTGTCGTCGGTCGCCGACGTCCCCCAGCCTTCGGCCGGGAGGTGCCCCCACCGCGTCGACGCCCTCCTCCGCCTTGCAGCCGGACGCTCCCCCAGCTCTCGGCTCCGCTCGAGCCGGGGGCACCCCCATGACCCCGCTCACCCGGGCTGATACGGCACCGCAGCTTTCCTGCGACTTGATCCGCCGGACAGGTCCTAGGCCGCCCGTTCCCGGGCCAGTCGTGCCGCCGCCTCGACCGATCCCCGGTGCACGGGTCCGTGCCCGGGGAGCAGCACGTCGCCGGACAGGGCCTCGATGACGGACAGGGAGGCGACGGCCCGGGCCCGCTCGTGGTGGAACATGTCGGGCAGCAGCTGCGGCCCCTTGGCCCGCGCGGTGGCGTGGCCGCTGACCAGGGCGTCGCCGGAGACGACCGCGCCGACCTCGGGCAGATGGAACACGGCGTGTCCGACCGTGTGGCCGGGGGTGTGCACCGGCACGGGCCGGCCGGGCAGATCCAGCGCGCCGGTGCCGGTGAACGGCGCGGGCGCCGTCACGGGGTGCTGTTCGGTGCCGCCGACGCGCAGCACGTGCACCAGCCACGGCAGCACACCGGGCCGCCACACGTTCCCCAGCACCTGCCCGACGCTCACCTGCTGGAGGAAGTCCCGGCGCGCGTGCGGCACTTCGTCCTCGTGCAGGTACACCGGGGTGCCGTAGGTGCTGCGCAGGTACTCGGCGGAGCCCAGGTGGTCGTTGTGCGCGTGGGTGATCAGCACGGCGGCGACGGCCTCCGGCGAACTCCCCACCGCGGCCAGGGACTCCAGGAGCTGCTGCCGGTCTCCCGGATAGCCGGTGTCGATCAGGGTCGCGGCGTCCCCCTCCGTGAGGATGACCCAGTTGGTGTTGCTGCCGTGCACCAGGTAGGTGCCGTCCGCGACTTGCTGCACATCAGCCCGCATGATCGTCCCGTGTGGTGTGGTCCGTGCCCGACCCGCACAGCAAAGCAGATCACCAGGACGGCCCTGCAGGCAGGGCGGCTCCGTAAGATCCCCCGTATGCCTTGGATACGCCGCCGTGCGCGCCAGCCCGAGCCGTCCCCGGAACGCCTGCCGGACCTGGAGTTCCTCGCCCTCGTCAGGGCGAGTCTGGAGGAGTACGCGCCCGGTGTGACACAAGGCGCCGAACTCAAGGGCCAGTCGCTGCTCAGTCCGCAGGGATGGGCCGTGGCCGTGGCGCCGCCGCACCACGGAGGCGGCCGGCACTACGACCTGGTCGCGCTGCCGGACGTGAGCATCCAGCCGGACGTGCCGTGCTTCATGGACTGTGTCGTCGCCATGTCCGGCGACCCCCGGCAGGCGGCCGACGCGTGGGTGGAGACGGCCGGCGCGTGCCTGCTCGAACTCCTCGACCCGCAACAGCGCTTCGCGGAGCACGTGGGTCCCGGGGACGAGCGCGGTGTCCCCGGCATGCACGCGATCATCTCCGGCGTGGTCGGCCTCGGGCTCGACGCCTCGGAGAACCGGCGCATCCAGACCGCCCTGCTGGAAGCGAACGTGCTGCACCGCCTCGCGGACACGTTCGCCGCGGACCTGGAGTCCCCGTTCTTCAACGGGGTCAAGGTCTTCTACGGCGGACGGCCCGGCTCGATGCAGACCGAGATCCGGGTCAACGGGGAGCGCCACGAAGCCGCCTCGGCCGCGATGGCGGCACTGGACCTGCCCGAGCCCTCGGCGTTCACCGCCGTGCGCCATTACGCGTTGCTGATCCCCGAGCAGGCCGACGCCGGGGAGCCGGACCACAGCTGAGCCCGCCGCGCCCGGCGCCGCGATCGATGGACCTCCGTCACTGCACCCCGTGCGGCCGGAACTGGATGCTGATGCGCGGCCCCGCGGCCCGCGCGGACTTGGGTACGCAGTGCTCCCAGGTGCGCTGGCAGGAGCCGCCCATCACGATCAGGTCGCCGTGGCCCAGCGGCCGCCGCACCGTGTCGCCGTGTCCGTGCAGCGGCCTCAGCAGCAGATCCCGGGGCGCGCCCACGGAGAGGATCGCCACCATCGTGTCCTCGCGCGCGCCCCGGCCGATCCGGTCGCCGTGCCAGGCGACGCTGTCCCGGCCGTCGCGGTAGTAGCACAGCCCGGCCGTGGTGAACGGCTCGCCCAGCTCGTCCGCGTAGCGCGCCGACAGCAGCTCGCGCGCCTCGGCCAGCACCGGGTGGGGCAGCGGGTCGTCTGCACCGTAGAACGCGAGCAGCCGGGGCACGTCCACGACCTGGTCGTACATTTTCCGCCGCTCGGCACGCCACGGGACCTCGGCCGCCAGCTGTTCGAAGAGCGCGTCGGCTCCGGCGAGCCAGCCGGGCAGCACGTCGATCCAGGCGCCCAGGCCGAGCTCCGTGCGGCGTGTCCCGTCGAGCCGGCCCAGCCGCAGCCGGTCGGTCTGGTCGAAGAGCGAGCCCTGGAGGTGCGTGGTCATGGATCCAGCGTACGCCTTAATCGAAAATGTGTTCCCTTCACCGGATCGGGTGCCACCGGATCTCCTCGCCCGTCGCACACCTCTTTCGATGCACTGACGTATCGGATACATTCGCGTATCGAACGGAGGTGGGGCATGCCGGAGGCGACGCGACAGCCGGCGGGGCGGGTCACCAAGCGCCGTGTCCGCACCCGCGCCAACCTGCTCTCCGCCGCCTTCTCGGTGTTCGCGGCCAAGGGATACGGGCGCGTCTCGATCGAGGAGGTCTGCGAGGCCGCCGGCTACAGCAGGGGCGCCTTCTACTCGAACTTCGACAGCCTCGACGAGCTGTTCTTCGCCCTCTACCGCGAACGCGCCGACCTCATCGCCGACCAGGTCGCCGGGGCACTCGCCCTCGACGGGCCCGACCTCGACGTACCCGCCGCCGTGGACCGCGTCACCGAGGTGCTCCTGCTCGACCTGGACTGGCTCCTGGTGAAGACGGACTTCCTGGTGCACGCGGCGCGCGACCCGGTCGTCGCGCAGACCCTCCTGGAGCACCGGGCCCGGCTGCGGCGGGCCGTCGCCGACCGGCTGGCCCGCGCCCGGGGGCACACCGAACTGCCCGCCGTGCTCGGCGACGCCGACGGCGCCGCCCACGCCGTGGTCGCCGCGTACGACGGCGTGACCACCCAACTGCTGCTGGACAAGGACGTCGAGCGCGCCCGTGCCTGGCTCAAGCAACTGCTCACCGCGCTGCTCACCGACGGCAGCGACAAGCCCGCCGCGCAGCGCGGCGGATGAGGAAGGAAACGGTCGCCATGGACGCGGACGTCATCGTCGTCGGAGCGGGCCTCGCCGGCCTGGTCGCGGCGCACGAACTCACCAGCCGGGGCAGGCGCGTCGCCCTGGTCGACCAGGAGAACGCCGCCAACCTCGGCGGCCAGGCGTTCTGGTCCTTCGGCGGACTGTTCCTCGTCGACTCCCCGGAACAGCGCCGCCTGGGCATCAAGGACTCCTTCGACCTCGCCTGGACCGACTGGCAGGGCAGCGCGCAGTTCGACCGCGCCGAGGACGAGGACTCCTGGGCGGTGCGCTGGGCCCGCGCCTACGTCGAGTTCGCGGCGGGGGAGAAGCGCTCGTGGCTGGAGGGCCACGGCATCAAGCTGCTGCCCACCGTCGGCTGGGCGGAGCGCGGCGACCTGCGCGCCGACGGGCACGGCAACTCCGTACCCCGCTTCCACATCGCCTGGGGCACCGGCACGGGTGTCGTCGAGCCGTTCGTCGAGTACGCCCGGCAGGCCCGGCGCGACGGACTGCTCACCTTCCACCACCGCCACCGGGTCGACGAACTCGTCGTCGAGGACGGCGCCGCGCGCGGGGTGCGGGGCACCGTCCTGGCCGAGGACGACTCGCCCCGCGGTGTGGCCTCCAGCCGGGAGGCGGTCGGCGAGTTCGAGCTCACCGCGCAGGCCGTCGTCGTCACCAGCGGCGGCATCGGCGCCGACCACGACATCGTCCGGCGCTACTGGCCCGAGCGGCTGGGCACGCCCCCGGCCCGGATGGTCACCGGCGTACCGGAGTACGTCGACGGGCGCATGCTCGACATCAGTGCGGCGGCGGGCGTCCGGCTGGTCAACCGCGACCGCATGTGGCACTACACCGAGGGCATCCAGAACTGGAACCCGATCTGGCCCGGCCACGGCATCCGCATCCTGCCCGGCCCGTCCTCGATGTGGTTCGACGCCCTCGGCCGCCGGCTGCCCGACCCGTGCCTGCCCGGCTACGACACCCTCGGCACCCTCAAGCACCTGCGCACCACCGAGGACATCGCCGGCCACGACCACTCGTGGTTCGTCCTCACCCGGAAGATCATCGAGAAGGAGTTCGCGCTGTCGGGCTCCGAGCAGAACCCCGACATCACCGCCAAGGACCGCAAGGCGGTGCTGCGCGACCGGCTGCTCGGCAAGGGCGCGCCCGCTCCGGTGACGGACTTCCTGCGGCACGGTGCCGACTTCGTGATGGCCGACACCCTGGAGCAGCTCGTCGAGAAGATGAACGGCCTCACCGACAAGCCGCTGCTCGACGCGGCCGCGATGCGCCGTCAGATCGAGGCCCGCGACCTCCAGATGGGCAACACCTACAGCAAGGACTCGCAGATCCAGGGCATCCGCAACGCCCGCCGCTACATCGGTGACCGGCTCGGGCGCGTGGCCACCCCGCACCGGATCCTCGACCCGGCGGCCGGCCCGCTGATCGGCGTCAGGCTGCACGTCCTCACCCGCAAGACGCTCGGCGGCATCCAGACCGACCTGGACTCCCGCGCCCTGGGCGCCGACGGCACCGCGATCGACGGTCTGTACGCGGCCGGAGAGGTCGCCGGGTTCGGCGGCGGCGGTGTGCACGGCTACAACGCCCTGGAGGGCACGTTCCTCGGCGGCTGCCTCTTCTCGGGGCGGGCGGCCGGACGGGCGGCGGCGAAGCAGACGGCCTGACCCTCCGTCCCCGGTGGCCGCCGATGCCGCGGCCGCCGGGGACTGCCGCGACCACGGCGACCACGGCGACCACGGCGACCGCCGCGACCGCCGTGACGCGCGTGGCGGGCGTGACGGGCGCGGCCGTCACGCCGCTCGCGGCCCGCCCGTCCCGTCCCGTCCGTCTCAGGTCTGCAGGAGGTGGGCCAGGACGGCCGCGTGGCTTTGCTCCGGGGACTTCGAGGCGGTCAGCAGGGTGACCGGCCCCTCGCCGGCCGACTCGCGCAGCACGTCGACGAGCCCGGCCGCCTCCGGCGCGGCGAGCTCCGCCTCGTAACGGCGCGCGAACTCCTCGTACGACGCCTCGCCCGCGTGGTACCAGCGGCGCAGTTCGGTGGACGGGGTAAGGCCCTTGGGCCACTCGTCCACCCGTGCCGTCTCCTTCGACAGGCCGCGTGGCCACAGTCGGTCGACCAGGACCCGCACACCGTCCTCGGGCTGCGGCGGTTCGTAGACGCGGCGCACACGCACGCTCATGGTCGGGCCCCTCCGTAGTGGCAGTGGTTCTCACGAGCCTACGACCGAGGGCCCGGTGACGCCCCGTGACTTGACCTGAACGAGGGGGACCGCCGGGCGAAGGCGCCCCTAGTCTTGGGTGGTTTGATCATCGTCACCCCCCCCAGGAGCGCATGTGAAGCCCACCCGGCAGCAGTCCGCCAGAAGCACCGCCGTCCTCGGCCGCAGGGCCGTCGTCGGAGCCGTCCCCGTCGCCGTCGCGGCCCTGCTCGCGACCGCCGGGCCCGCAGCGGCGGGCACCACGGGCGCATCCGGAGCCGCGGACCCGTACTTCCCGCTCGCCGGCAACGGCGGCTATCACGTCAGCCACTACGGTCTGACCCTGGACTACCGGCCGTCGAACCGTCACCTCGACGGCAGGGCCGTCCTCACCGCCCGCGCGACCGAGCACCTGACCCGCTTCGACCTCGACTTCAAGGGCCTGAAGATCACCCGCCTCACCGTCGACGGGCACACGGCGGCCTTCCGGCGCAGCGGCCAGGAACTCGTCGTCACCCCCCGTCATGCCCTGCGCAAGGGGCAGCAGTTCCGGGTCACCGTCACCTACGGCGGCACCCCCGGACCGGTCACCGACCCGGACGGCTCCGCCGACGGCTGGATACCCACCGACGACGGAGCCTTCGTCGCCGGTGAGCCGCAGGGCGCCATGACCTGGTTCCCGGCCGACAACCACCCCAAGGACAAGTCCTCCTACGACTTCACCCTCACCGTCCCCGAGGGACATGCCGCGATCGCCAACGGCGTCTACCTCGGCCGGCGCACCGCCCACGGGAAGACCACCTACCGCTGGCGCCAGGCCGAGCCCATGGCCGCCTACCTGGCGACCGCGACCGTGGGGAAGTTCGAGCTCCAGCGGTACACCACCCGTGACGGCGTGCAGGTCGTCAACGCCGTCGACCCGCGCGAGGCGGCCGCCGCCGCACCCGTGCTGAAGAAGCTGCCCTCCGTGCTGGACTGGGAGAGCAGGATCTTCGGCCCCTACCCGTTCCGGGCCGCCGGTTCGATCGTGGACCACGCGCCCGACGTCGGCTACGCCCTGGAGACCCAGTCGCGGCCGCTGTACGACTCCGCGCCCGACCTGGCCACCCTCGTCCACGAGAGCGCCCACCAGTGGTTCGGCGACTCCGTCTCGCTGACCAGCTGGAAGGACATCTGGCTCAACGAGGGCTTCGCCACGTACGCCGAGTGGCTCTACAGCGAGCAGCACGGGGGCGACAGCGCCCAGAAGACCTTCGACAAGCTGTACGCCCGTCCGTCGGGCGACGAGCTGTGGGCGTACCCGCCCGCCGACCCGGGCAGCGGCGCGAACATCTTCGGCACGCCCGTCTACGCGCGCGGCGCGATGGCCCTGCACGAACTGCGCACCGCCGTGGGCGACCGCACGTTCCTGCGCATCCTGCGCGCCTGGGCCACCGAGCACCGCGCCGGACACGGTACGACCGCGCAGTTCGAGCGCCTCGCGCAGCGCGAGTCCGGCAAGAAGCTCGACACCCTGTTCCGGACCTGGCTGTACGGCACCGGCAAGCCGGCCAGGCCGTAGCGGCCGTCGAGTCGCGCGCCCGGGTCGGCCCCACCGGGGT
>NZ_JBEOWS010000304.1:0-12154 GCF_040296125.1 Streptomyces sp. NPDC002265
AGCACCGCAATCCGGCGCAGCCCGAGTTCCACCAGGCCGCACACGAGGTGCTCGAGACCCTGGCCTACGTGCTCGCCTCGTCCGAGAAGATCGGCACGGCCTCCCGGTTCCGCGTGCTGCCCTGGGAAGAGATCAGCGGACTGATCACCGACGCCGGCCCCGGCCACCCGGTGGTCGGGCAGCTCGCGGCGAGCGGCGTGGAGATCCTGACGGCCGGCTGACGGTCGGCTGACGGCCGCGGTCTCAGACGTCGGCCGCGTACACCTGCGTCGTGTTCGGCCGGGGCGCTGACCGGTGGCGGGCCGCCGGTCCCTCGGCGAAGGCACGCAACAGGTTCTCGGTCGTACGGGTGACGAAGGCGCGGGTGCGGGCGTCCATGCCGTGGTCGCGGCCCCCGTCGGGGGTGCCGGCCATCAGACCCTCGACCCAGCGCATGGTGCCGGTCGCGAAGACGCCCGCGCCGCCGCCGAGTGTGTAGTACGCCGAGTCGGCGTGGCTGCGCCGGCCGTTGCACACCAGGGGCGAGTGCGCGGTGATCTCCAGCGGTGCGGGGACGGGCGCGCCCGGGGTGACCCGGTCGTACTCCACGCCCACCAGATGCCCGAAGCCCTCTCCGGGGCGCACGCCGGTGCCTTCGTACAGCCAGTGGTCCGCCGCGTGGACGACGTACGGGGCGTCCGTCGGGTAGCCCTCGTACAGCACCCCGGTCAGCGACGACTCCGGGTCGGCCGCCGGGGACCGGCGGAAGTCGGTCGTCACCAGGGCCGGGTGCGACGTACGGAGAGGGTCGGCCGGGAAGGACGACTTGTAGCAGACCACCGTGCGGTCGGACCCCGTCCCCTCCTGCTCCAGGCGGATCCGGCGGAAGCAGGTGTTGGCTCCGAGGAAGGCCACGTTGGTGCCGGCGTCGCGCGCCTCGGTGACGTGCCGGCGCTGCTCGGGGGTCCAGTACTCGTCGTGGCCGAGGCAGATGACGGCGCTCGCCCCGTGCAGGACCGCCGGGTCGCGGTGTACGTCCATCCCGGTGGTGTAGGCGAGCGGGAGGCCGAGCCGTTCGGCCAGGACCACCGCCGCCCGCTCGTACACCCTGAACTTCTCCGCACCGTCCGCGTCGTAGGGCCGGTCGAAGCTGACGGCGAGCGACCGGTCGGCGTACGCGCCGGAGGGGCCCTCGTAGAGGCTGAAGCCGCCCCAGCGGTTGTACGCCTGCCAGGTGGCCGGGGCATGCATCAGCACCGTACGGCCCGCGCCCCGGGTGGAGCGCACGATCAGCGGGATGTACCGCTGGTGGCCGTCCTGCGTGTCCAGGCGCAGCAGGTAGGCGCCCTCCGGCCATCCCGTCGTGCTGAGCCCCGTCGTGCGCGGCCACTGCGCGCGGACCGTGCGGGTGTCGGACAGCAGCCGGGGTGCGGGCTGGACACGGCCCGGTATCCGCTCGGACGACCAGACCAGCCGGGCCTCGGCCCCGCCGTACCAGCCGACCCGGAAGGCCGAGACGGTGAAGGACGGCGCGGTCGTCGAGACGTACAGACCGATCTCCTCGCCCGGGGTCACGCTCACCCGGTCCGCGTACCCCATGATGGCCGTGTCGGGACCTCGCGACCGGATGCGCCAGTCGGGTGTCCCCGGACGGTTCCGTTCCGCCTCGGGCCGGTGCGAAGCTGCAGTCCGGTCCGGGTGGCGCGCGGGAGCGGACGGGGCGCACGCGGCGGTCGCGGCGAGCCCCCCGCCTGCGCACGCCTCCAGGAAGGCCCTGCGTCGCAGCCCCGGGATGTGTCCCTTCCCGTCCGGGAGGGTGTCTCGCTGGTCGGGGCCCACATCGCCTCCCGTGCGTCCGGTTCCTGCGGCACCTGCCCCCAAGGACCAAAGTTGGCACAGCAGGACAGCTCGCGCGCCCTGCCGTCGGCCGTCTCGACGGCGTACGGCAGCGTCCGCTCCCGGGGCGGACCGGCCGCGTCGGAGCCGCGTTCTCGTCGCAGAACTCGTCAGCCGACGTGCCGACGACCGTCGGCGAGCCCACCGCACACCTCGGCCACCAGGCTGTCGGCCTCGTCGAGCGCGGCGGCCAGCGTCTCGGGCGTGGTGCCGAGCGCGGCGAACAACGCGTGCGCCCGTCCGGCGAAGTCCGCTGGGGCACCGGGGAGTTCCCCCGCGGCCCGCACCGCGCCCTTCTCGTTGACCACCCAGCTCCTGGCGTGGGCGTGGAGCGCGTGGACGAGCAGACCGACCGCACGGAAGAGGCAGCCGGCAACGTAGAAAGTGTCGCCGCGGGCCGCTCCCTTGCGCGCGTTGGCCAGGACGAACGGCGCCTCCCACTGCGCGTTGCCGATGAGCGCCGCGCGCAGCGGCTCCGGGTAGCGATGTGTCTGCTCCCGCAGCATGCCGAGCTCGCCGCCAGGGTCGGCGAGGATGTGTCCCAGTGCCACCTCACCGGCGTAGGCGTGGGAGTACACCCCCAGCGGATGGCCGGGCTGGGCCCCGATCTCGAACCGGCCCGCCCGGCACTGCTGCCAGACGCGGTGCACCCGGTCCAGGTCGCGGTAGATCCAGTCGACGTGCCGTCCGTCGACGGTCAGCCAGCCGCCACCGTCCACCCATGGGCCCCACCCGCCCGGCTCGGTGACCTCCACCGGCCCGCCGGTCAGCTCGGCCGCCAGCCGACGCAGCGCGGCGGTGTCCAGCGGCGACCGGTAGTACAGACCCAGGTCGTAGTCGGAGTCGGGGTCGTGCGTACCCCTGGCCCGGCTGCCTCCCAGACACACACCCACGACGCCGCCGACCTCGGCCAGCCGGTCCGCGATCTCCACCAAGCGCTCCACGAGCCCAGTGTGCTGAGGCACCTGACCGGCCGCGACCGATTTCCCCGGCACCCGCGCCGCGCCTCGGGGACTGGAAGGCAGGCCCTTCGGGCACGTCGGCCACCCCGGCACCGGGGGTCGCATCCGGCGTGGCAGAGTGTGCGTGTGCCCACCACTGATTCCGCCCGTGCCGCCGACGAGGTCCCGCGTACCGTGAACACGGCCGACGCCTCCCCCGACCGGCCCGGTCGTCCCGTCGATCTGCGCAGCGACACCGTCACCCGGCCCGGCGAGGCGATGCGCCGGGCGATGGCCGAAGCCGAGGTGGGCGACGACGTCTTCGGTGACGACCCCACCGTCAACGCGTTGCAGGAGCGGATCGCGGGGCTGCTCGGATTCGAGTCCGCGCTGTTCGTCTCCTCGGGGACGCAGAGCAACCTCTGCGCCCTGCTGACCCACTGCGGCCGCGGCGACGAGTACATCGCCGGCCAGATGGCCCACATGTACCGGTGGGAGGGCGGTGGCGCCGCCGTGCTCGGCGGCATTCAGCCCCAGCCGCTGCCGCATCGGGCGGACGGGACGCTGGACCCGCTGGACATCGCGGCGGCCGTGAAGCCGGACGACCCCCACTTCGCGCGCACGCGGCTGCTCTGCCTGGAGAACACCATCGGCGGCCGCGCCGTGTCGACGGACTTCCTGAAGACCGCCACGCAGCTCGCCCGCGACCACCGGCTGGCCACGCACCTGGACGGGGCGCGGCTGTTCAACGCGGCGGTGGCCGCCGGAGGCGACCCGTACGAGCAGGCCCGGCTGATCGCCGGCCACTTCGACAGCGTCTCGGTCTGCTTCAGCAAGGGCCTGGGCGCGCCGGTCGGCTCGGCGCTCCTGGGTTCGAGGGAGTTCGTGGCCGAGGCCCGGCGCTGGCGCAAGGTCCTGGGTGGCGGGATGCGGCAGGCCGGCGTGCTGGCGGCCGCGGCCCTGTACGCGCTCGACCACCATGTCACGCGGCTCGCGGACGACCACGCGCACGCCGCGCTGTTCGCCGAGGGCCTGAGGGACGTCCAGGGTCTGACCGTGGAGCCCAGCGGGACCAACATGGTCTTCGCGAAGTCCGCCCCCGGCCTCGACACCGACGAGCTGCGCGAACGGCTTGCGCGCCGCGGGCTGTTGTGCGCGGGATACCCGGGCCAGCTGCGCTTCGTGTTCCACCTGGACGTGACGCGCGCCGACGCGGAGTACGCGGTGCGGATCGTGCGGGAGACGCTCGACGAGCTCGCAACGGGCTGATCCCGTAGGGACGTGGGCCGGTACGTCCGTCCGTTCCGTCAGTCCACCGGCCAGGTGTGGACCGGCGCGTTGAGGTGCATGTAGTCGATGTACTGATGCGTCATGCGGCGCAGCGCCTCGTGACGGCCGCAGTGCTCCGACGCCTCGTAGCGGTGCAGCATCTCCTTCTGCCAGACGGCGCCGTTGCGCGCGGTGACGCACCGCTGCTCGATGATGCCGAGCAGCGGTTCGCGCCAGGCCGCGTCCATGCCCGAGCGCTCCAGGCCCTGGTGCGCCAGCGGCAGCAGCCTGCGCAGGGCGAGTTCGGGCGCCGGCACCTCGCCCGTTCCGGGCCAGTAGAGCCGGGCGTCGATGCCGTGCCGTGCCGCGGCGTGCAGGTTGTCCTCGGCGGCGGAGAAGGACATCCGCGACCACACCGGCCGGTCCTCGTCCACCAGGGCGCGGGTGAGGCCGTAGTAGAAGGCACCGTTGGCGAGGGTGTCGGCGACCGTCGGGCCCGCGGGCAGCACGCGGTTCTCCACCCTCAGGTGCGGCCTGCCCCGGGAGACGGCGTAGACCGGACGGTTCCATCGGTAGATCGTGCCGTTGTGCAGGGCGAGTTCGGCCAGGTCCGGGGTGTCCCCGCGATCCAGCGTCTGCTGGGGGTCCTGGTCCTCGCACAGGGGCAGCAGCGCCGGAAAGTAGCGGAGGTTCTCCTCGAAGAGATCGAAGACGCTGTTGATCCAGCGCTCCCCGAACCAGACCCGGGGCCGTACTCCCTGTGCCTTGATCTCCAGCGGGCGGGTGTCCGTCGCCTGCTCGAAGAGCGGGATACGGGTCTCGTGCGCCAGCTCCTTGCCGAACAGAAAGGGCGAGTTGGCCGCCAGCGCGACCTGGACTCCGGCGATCGCCTGCGCCGCGTTCCAGTAGTCGGCGAACTCCTCCGGCGGCACCTGGAGATGGAACTGCGTGCTCGTGCAAGCGGCTTCCGGCGTGATGGTCTCCGCATAGGTCCGCAGCCGGTCGACACCGTCCAGCTCGATGAGCAGATCCTCGCCGCGCGCCGCGAAGACCTGCTCGTTGATCAGCCGGTAGCGGGCGTTCTCCGACAGGGCGTCCGGTCCGACGTCCGCCTCCCGCAGGGTCGGGAGGATACCGACCATGATCAGCTGGACGCCGATCGTCCTGGCGCGCTGGTCCGCGTGGTTCAGCGCGGCACGGATCTCCTCCTCCCAGGCATCGGGGCCGCCCGCGGTCAGCCGCCGGGGCGGAATGTTGATCTCCAGATTGAACCGGCCCAGCTCGGTGTCCCAGGCGGGATCCCCGATCGCGTCGAGCACGTCCGCGTTGCGCATCGCCGGCTCGGCCGCGGAGTCGGTCAGGTTCAGCTCGATCTCCAGCCCCACCTGAGGCCACTCCGCGTCGAACCGTGACTCCCGAAGCATCTGTGCGAAGACGTCGAGACATTCCTGCATCTTGATCCGGTACCGGCGACGGTCCTCGCGGGTGAAGACCTGCGCCGGAACGTCGCGTCCCATCGGCCCTCCCGGTGGCCCCACGGCTGCCTCTCCCCTACAGCGTCGCACCACGCGACGGGTCTGACCATGCGGGACGAAGCCGCAGACCGGGGCCGGGGACGGCACCGTCGCCGCCGCGGCCCGGTCAGGCGGCGACCCGGGCGACCAGCCCGTAGTCCAGTTCCTCGCCGTCGACGAGCAGCGCCTCGACGGTGCGGGTCTCGGGGTCGATGTCGGCCACGATCCCCTGCCCCGAGTAGCGGGGGTACCCGGAGGCGCCCGTCTCGCCCGTCGCCTCGACGAGTGCCGACCTCACGGCCGAGTCCTCCGCGCCGACGCCGCCTCCGTTCGCGATGTGCGCGGGGACCAGCAGGACGGTGAAGCGCTGCGGTTGTGTAGTCATGCTCCGGAATCTAATCGTCCGTCCCGCTCCGTCCGGGAAGGACGCACGGCGGGGCTGCGAAAGAGACGGCCGCCTCCGCGTCGGCGTCCACTGCCCCGTTCCTGCCCGCCGGGTCAGCTGAAGGTGCGCCGGTAGGTCTGCGGGCTGACGCCGGTGGTGCGTTTGAAGCGGTCGCGGAAGGTGGTGGGCGAGCCGAAGCCGACCTAGCCGCCGATGCGTTCGACGGAGTGCTCCGTGGTTTCCAGGAGGTGCTGTGCCTGGCGGATCCGGGCTCGGTGCAGCCACTGGAGCGGGGTGGTGCCGGTCTGCTCGCGAAAGCGCCGGATCAGGGTCCGGGTGCTGGTCCCGGCTCGCTCGGCGATGTCGGTCAGAGTGAGGTCGCGGGCCAGGTTCTCCCGCAGCCAGGCGAGCAGCACGTCCAGCTCCGATCCCTGTGGCTCGGGGGCGTGGTCGTGGACGATGAACTGTGCCTGTCCACCCTCCCGTTCGAGGGGCATCACCGAGAGCCGGGCGGCGTCGGCGGCCACGGCCGAGCCGTAGTCACGGCGGATCATGTGCAGGCACAGGTCCAGGCCCGCGGCCGCGCCGGCCGAGGTGAGGAACTGGCCGTTGTCGACGTAGAGCACGTCCGCGTCGACGTCGAGGTCCGGGTGGGTGGCGGCCAGGAGGTCGGCCGCGAGCCAGTGGGTCGTGACCCGCAGCCCGTCGAGGAGCCCGGTGGCGGCGAGGGGGAAGGTGCCCGCGCAGATGGAGGCGATCCGCGTGCCGTCGGCCGCGGCCGACCGCAGCGCGTCGCGCACGGCGGCGGACAGCGGAGCGGTGACGTCGGCGACGCCCGGCACGATGACGGTGTCGGCGCCCTGGAGGCCCTCCAGCCCCCAGGGGGCGCGCAGGGCGAAGGTCCCGGCGTCGATCTCGTCGCGCTCGGCGCACACCCGGACCCGGTAGCCGGGGCGCCCGTCGGGCAGGCGGGTGCGGGAGAAGACCTCGATCGGGGTGGCCAGGTCGAACGGGATCACCTGGTCCAGCGCGAGGACGGCGACGGTGTGCATGGCTGGAACTTACCTCATCAACGGTTCGGCGATGCTCGCCCGCCATCCGGGGATCCTCGTATCACAGCAGGTCCGAGCCTCTGAGTGCAGATCTGAATGCCGTTGGCATTATTCCGTTGAACTCTGTCAATACTGCCACTGGGCGATCAAGGCGGCGGCCTGTTGACTTCGGGGTGTCCGATGGAGACCACCCCCAAAGGAACGTCCATGCACATCCAGGTTGTCCTGTACGACGGCTTCGACCCGCTCGATGCCATCGCCCCCTACGAGGTGCTGTACGCCGGCGGCTCGGCGTCGGACGGCGCGGTGACCGTCGAGCTGGTCTCCGCGGAAGGCCCTCGTGAAGTCATCAGCGGGACCGGTGGACTGACGCTGCGCGCCACCGGCACCCTCGACCCGAGGCGCGCGGACATGCTTCTGTTCCCCGGCGCCTCCGGCCGCGTGGGCGAACCCGGTGAGGTCCCGGCGGAAGAGGTGGGCACCGGCCAGCGGCGGCAGGACGAGTCCATCCCGGTGCTGCTGGGCCGCACGCTGGACACCGGGCTCCCCGCGCTACTGAAGCAGGCGATGGACGACCCGGACGTCACGGTCGCCACCGTCTGCGGCGGCTCGCTCGTCCTGGCCCTGGCGGGCCTGCTGGAGGGGCGTCACGCCACCACCCACCACCTGGGCCTGGACCTGCTGGACGCCACCGGCGCCCACGCGGTCCGCGCCCGCATCGTCGACGACGGCGACCTCATCACCGGCGCCGGTGTCACCTCCGGGCTCGACCTCGGTCTGTACCTGCTGGAACGCGAGGTGGGCCCCCGCGTCGCGCACGCCGTCGAGGAACTCTTCTCCCACAAGCGGCGCGGCACCGTCTGGCGGGCCCAGGGCCCGACACCGACCCCCTTCTGAGCCCTCGGCCCGCGCCGGTCGGCCGCCCACCATCCCCCTCGCACAGTCAGGAAGAACATCAGCATGTCCGTCGAAGGCACCTGGAACCTGTCCGTCTCCACCCCCATCGGCAAGATCAGGGCCGTGGTCCAACTCCGTGAGCAGGACGGTCTCCTGACCGGCGTCGCCCGCGGAGCCGACGAGGAAGTACCCCTCGACGACATCACCCTCGACGGCGACCGGCTCACCTGGAAGCAGGCCGTCACCAAGCCCATGCGGCTGAACCTGGCGTTCGACGTGACGGTCGACGGAGACACCCTCCAGGGCACCTCCAGGGCCGGCCGCCTCCCGACCTCGAAGGTCACCGGCGAACGCCGCACCGGACCCGAACGCCGGCCGTGACCGAACGCCGGGGCTCCCCGCTTCCTCCCGCGGCTTCGTCACGGATGTCGCCGACGCTGGTACTTGCCTGGGTCGGCGGGACTTGACCGCTGCGACTGCGCGCTGCGGGAATTCCTGCTCCACGAGCGGGATCAGGTTCCGGCGGAGAAGCCCCTGGGGGTACGCCTCCAGGGCATCCTGGTCGCGGAGCACCCCGTCCAGCGAGCGCCGCCGCCGTGACTCCCAGTTCCCGTCCCGTGGGCGCACGGGTACCCCGAACCGACGGATGGCGACGCCGCGTTCGAAAGCGTTCATCTCCGGGCGGGACGGCCCGTGCACAGCCTGCGCCCGCCATGCTCGCCCGGCCGGGGAATAGCCTTGAACCTCCAGTGACTGGAGACGGCAGAGTGCGGGACATGAACGCGACGACCCTCTACCCGATCGGGGAGCTTTCCCGCCGGACCGGCCTGTCCGTGCGGACCATCCGGTTCTACGCCGATTCCGGGGTCGTCGCGCCGACCACCCGAAGTCCCGCCGGCCATCGGCTCTACGACCTCGACGCACTGGTCCGTCTGGAACTCGTCCGCACCCTGCGGGAGTTGGGCCTGGACCTGCCCACGATTCGACGGGTACTGGACCGCGAGGTGTCGATGGCGGAAGTCGCCGCGGCGCACGCGGAGGCCATGGACGTCCAGATCCGGACGCTGCTCCTGCGTCGGAGCGTGCTGCAGGTCGTGGCCGGACGGGGGTCCAGTCCCGAGGAGACCCAACTCATGCACAGACTCACCCAGTTGTCCGGCGAGGAACGCCGGCGTCTGATCGACGATTTCGTGGCGGGCACTTTCGGCACGGAGGATGCCGACCCCGCCGCGGTGGCCCTGGTTCGCGCCGCCACTCCCGACCTCCCCGGTGATGCGACCGACGAGCAGGTCGCCGCATGGGTGGAGCTCGCCGAGCTGGTCGGCGACGCGGATTTCCGTGCCCGGATGCGCCGGACGGCCCTGTTCCAGGCCGCGGGACGCACGCTCGGCATCGAGCGCGCCGTCGGCGAGGAACTGATGAGGTTCACCCGTCAACAGGTCACCGAGGCCATGGAGTCGGGCATGGACCCGCTCGGCGAGCGGGCCGCCCCGGTCGTCGACGACCTCGTGCGCCGCTTCGCCGAGGTGTTCGCGCGCACCCCCGACCCGGAATTCCGGGACTGGATGGCGCGCGAGTTGGAAGAGGCGCATGATCCCGTGGTGGACCGCTACTGGCGGCTGGTGTGGATCGTCAACGGCTGGCAGGTGGTTCCGCATCTGCTCCCGGTGTATCCCTGGCTCGTCCAGGCCCTGCGCGGCAAGGCCGCGATCGCCTGAACATCCCTACGCAGAACACGACTTCGATGATCTGACGGGTCGCCACGAATGGTCGTGAACTCCACGAAGCTCCGATACCGGCCGGTAAGTCGTTCAAGCCGATATAAGCTCCGGCTGCACTTGTTCACCTCACTCGGGGGATCCCTTGCGCACGCGTCTTGCCGCTTCAGCGGTCACCATCGCCCTCGCGGGCGTCTTCTTCAGCGCACCGGCCGCATCGGCGGCGACGGCACTGCCGTCCACCAACACGGCCCACCGCTGCGTCCACCACACCACCGGACAGTGCGGCTGGACACATCACCAGAAGCCGAGGGACAAGTACGAGACGGCGAAGTGCAAGGACGCCTCCGTCTCGTACTCGCGGCACTCCCAGGGCACCTGCTCGCATCACCGCGGCGTCCGGTACTGGTTCAAGTAGACCCATCACCGAGCGGATGCGCCGCCCGCCACCCACGGCAGGCGGCGCATCCGTCCGTCGCGTGGCCGTCACCCGGTGAACGCGCCCTGCTGCCGGCTGCCCCCGGACCGGGCGCCCGGCCCCGTCCCGACAGCGAGATTCCCTGAGAGGAACGACATGCCGTTCCGTTGCGCCGTACTCGACGACTTCCAGAACGTGGCGACCGCGTACGCCGACTGGACGGCGCTGGGCGACCGCGTGGAGGTCGTCTCCTTCACGGAGCACTTCACCGGCGAGGACGACCTCTCCGCAGCCCTCGCCGACTTCGACTGCGCGATCACCCTGCGCGAGCGAGTGCCGTTTCCGGCCACCCTGCTCGACCGACTGCCCCGCCTGAAGTTGCTGATCGCCTCCGGCATGCGCAACTCGGTGATCGACTACGCGGCGGCCAAGGCCAACGGCGTCACCGTGTGCGGCACCGAGAGTTCCTCCACCCCGCCGCTCGAACTCACCTGGGCCCTGCTCCTCGGGCTCGCCCGCGGCCTGGTCCAGGAGAACAACGCCCTGCGCGAGGGTGGCCCCTGGCAGTCCACCGTCGGGGCCGACCTGGCCGGGCGCACCCTCGGGCTGCTCGGCCTGGGCCGGATCGGCAGCCGGGTGGCCCAGGTCGGGCTCGCCTTCGGCATGGACGTCACCGCCTGGAGTCAGCACCTCACCGCGGAGCGCGCCGAAGCGGCCGGCGTACGCCTCGCCCGTTCCAAGGAAGAACTGCTCGCGGGCAGCGACTTCGTGTCCGTGCACCTCGCGCTGAGCGACCGTACCCGCGGCCTGCTCGGGGCCGCCGAACTCGCCCTGCTCCGGCCGACCGCCTATCTGGTCAACACCTCCCGGGCCGCGATCGTCGACCAGGACGCGCTGCTGGCCGTGCTGCGCGAGGGCCGTATCGCGGGCGCGGGCGTCGACGTCTTCGACGTCGAACCGCTGCCCGCCGACCACCCGATGCGCACCGCGCCGCGCCTGCTCGCCACCCCGCACCTGGGCTATGTGTCCCGCGCCAACTACGAGCGCTACTACGGACAGGCGGTGGAGAACATCCGGGCCTACCTCGACGACGCCCCGGTCCGGGTCCTCGGCTGACGTGCCGTCCCGCCCCGCGTCGCGGTCGCAGTCGTGGTCTCACGCGGCGGAGCTGTCGGCCTCCATGGTCATGCGGGCCACATGGAGTGCCAGGTAGGAGACCTCGTCCTCGCTCAGCCGACGCCCCAGACGCAGCTCGACGATCGTCGCGAGCCGCTCCGCGGTGCGCGTCGCTTCCGGGTAGTACTGGCGGATGCCCTTGCCGATCGTGGACTCCTGGCCGGTCAGCTGCTGGCGCTGCTGGATCCGTACGAAGAGGTAGCGCACGTGGGTGACGAACCGCGCCACGTTCATCGACTCGTGGGAGATGTCCAGCCCGTACCGCTCCCGTACGACGGCGAGCATCTGCTGGATGACCCCGGTCATCGTGTACGTGAACGACAGGTCGCCCGAGACGAACCCCGCGTTGACCAGGTGCAGGGCGAGCGCGACCGCCTCGGAGGCGCCCAGTTCCGGCGCCACGCGCTTGTTGATGGCCCGCAGCAGGCGCTGTGCCTGGGCGTACTCGGCGGCGTACAGGGTCTGGACCTCGGCGCGCAGCGGGTAGTCGATGACGGTACCCTGCCTGGCTCGTTCCAGCGCGCCGGCGACGTGGTCGGCGACGGCGATGGCGAGGGTGGGGCGGGTGGACTCGCGTCCCTCGATGCCGACTTCTTCCAGGGCGCTCACGACGGCCTGGAGGACTTCCTCGCTGATGAGGGCGAGCGCCTCGCCCAGCCGGTCGGCGTCGTGGTCGTGGCCGTGGCCGTCGGTGGGGACGAAGACGCGCTCGATCAGCGCGGAGTCGACGGGCTTGCCCTGGTGGGAGCTGAAGCCGATGCCACGCCCGGTGAGGATGACCGGCTGGCCCTTCTCGTCGCTCGCGAGCACCACGTTGTTGTTGAGCACACGCAGAGCCTTCACCGCAGGCCCTCCCTTCTGTCCGTGTCCATCCTCTCCCGAACCGAAGCGGCGCGCGCACGCCTCCCA
>NZ_JBEOWS010000305.1:0-12147 GCF_040296125.1 Streptomyces sp. NPDC002265
GCCGCCGCCGCCACCCTGGGTGCCGCCCTGGGTGTTGCCGCCGCCGCCACCCTGGGTGCCGCCCTGGGTGTTGCCGCCGCCGCCACCCTGGGTGCCGCCCTGGGTGTTGCCGCCGCCACCGCCCTGGGTGCCGCCCTGGGTGTTGCCGCCGCCGCCACCCTGGGTGCCGCCCTGGGTGTTACCGAAACCGCCACCCTGCGTGCCACCTTGGGTGTTGCCTCGGCCACTGCCCTGGGTCCCGCCCTGGGTGTTGCCGAAGACCTGCTTGCAGACCCGCTGCGTGCGCTGCTGATTGAACTTGCAGACCGTCTTCTCAACCTGCGTCTGAGCGCTGCTTGGTGCAGGCGCCGCTGTGGCAGGGGCCGCACCGACCGTGGCGAGTCCTCCGGCGATCACCATCGACGCGATTGCTGTGGCTGTCTGCTGCTTCCGACTGAGCCGCACGACGTGCTCCTTTTCTCTTTGCGTGAAGCGATGCTTGCTTCGGCATTCAGTGCTGTCTGACGCGGACCGCCTGGCGCCGTGGGAGGCGCAGCGAATGAACCGCGGATTTAGTTGGTCTTCGCGCACCTCAAGGCGTTGTCGTCGTGGTGTTGCCGGTCGGTGTTCCGCTCTGGGTGGTGCCGGTGGTGCCGGCAGTCCCCGGGGTCTCGGTAGTGCCTGTGGTCCCGGTGGTCCCAGTGGTGCCTGTGGTTCCGGTGGTGCCTGTGGTTCCGGTGGTGCCTGTGGTTCCGGTAGTGCCTGTGGTTCCGGTGGTCCCGGTAGTTCCGGTGGTCCCGGTGGTCCCGGTAGTTCCGGTAGTTCCGGTGGTCCCGGTGGTTCCGGTCGTGCCCGTGGTTCCGGTAGTTCCGGTGGTCCCGGTGGTTCCGGTCGTGCCCGTGGTTCCGGTAGTTCCGGTGGTCCCGGTGGTCCCGGTGGTCCCGGTGGTCCCGGTGGTCCCGGTGGTCCCGGTGGTCCCGGTGGTCCCGGTGGTCCCGGTCGTGCCCGTGGTTCCGGTGGTCCCGGTGGTTCCGGTCGTGCCCGTGGTTCCGGTGGTTCCGGTCGTGCCGGTGGTCCCGGTAGTTCCGGTGGTTCCGGTCGTGCCGGTGGTCCCGGTAGTTCCGGTGGTTCCGGTCGTGCCGGTGGTCCCGGTGGTCCCGGTGGTTCCGGTCGTGCCCGTCGTCCCGCCCTGGGCGTTGCCGGTGCCGCCCTGGGTGCCGCCCTGGGTCTGGGTGTTGCCGGTCCCGCCCTGGGTGCCGCCCTGGGTGTTGCCCTGGCCGCCGATCTGGGTCCCGCCGATGGTGTTGCCGGTACCGCCGTTGATCGTGTTGTTGACGATGTTCGTGACGTTGTTCGTCACCTGGTTCACCACGGAAGCCGGCAGGCCGAGCTGCTGCGCCGCTGTCTGTGCCGCCTGCCGCCCGATCGCGGTGGCCTGTGCCGCGGATGCGCCACTGCGTACCGCCTGCTGCGCGGCTGCGGCCCCCTTCGCGGTGGCCGCTGCGACGCCGGCGCTCGCTGCCGTGCCGGACGCGGTCCCCGACGACGTGCACTTGACGGTGCCCAGGGAGATCGGGCCGCCGGCGGAAACCGTGGCCTTGATGTTCCCGGTCGCTCCGGCGGCGGCCTTGAAGATGGACTTTCCGTTGCTCTTGACGTCGTACATCTGATTGGGGGTGAAGCCGGTGCCGGTCACCGTCCCGCCCTGCAGCCTGCATGTCGCCGCCGGGGCAGCCGTCGGACCGGTGGCGGCCTGAGCGGCTGGAATGGAGCAGACGACCGATCCCGCGGATATCACCGCTGTCACCGCCGCTGCCAGAATTCCCTTTGCCATGGAATTCCTCCTCCAGGGAGTCGAATATATTTCGGCTGCTCCGTACGGTCGACGACGCGACCCAGTCCGATGCTCGCCTCGCGTGTCGGCTGAGTCAACTGGAATCCCAGGTCGGAGAATATTCGATCACCTCGGCTGTCGCCGGAAATACCCACACGTGAAGCAAGAGAGCGACGTAATCGATAAGCGAACCGGTGTCGGTCCTGTGGGTGGAATTAACCACATGCCGAGCGCGGAATTGACCACAGGTGGTGCGTGGTGCCGGGCGGTACGCCTCGGCGGCACGGGCCCGCTCGCCGCGGAACCGTCGCACACCCGCCCGTACACCTGCCCGCGCACCCGCCCGTATGGGCCGCCGGGAGTGCTGCGCCCCGCGCGAGGACCGACGCTGGGAATGGACGGCAGGAGCCGCCGGCCGGTCCGCCCCGCCCCGTCATGCGGCCGGGGCCCCCGCCTACGCTGGAGCCTTCGATGAGCCCGTCGGTGACGTCCCTGGCCGTTGTCTGCGACTGGCCGTTGCTCCGGTCCGGTCTGGCGCAGGCGATCAACACCCAGCCGGACCTCGAGATCACGGCCTTCGTGAAAAGCGTCGAAGACCTGTCCCACAAGGAGAACGTCGCGGACATCGCCATGCTGATCAACCTGCAGATGTCCGATCAAGTGGCGTCCGGGCAGGTCGCCCGGCTGCACCGGCAGGGGTACGCGGTCATCGTGCTGTCGATCTCGGAGACGCAGTCCGACGCCGTCCTGTGCATCCAGGCCGGCACGCGCGGGTATCTGAGCAGGCACACCGACGACACGGAGCTGGTGACGGCCGTCCGCGCCGTCGCCGCGGGCAGCAGCTACTTCGGCGCCAGTCTCGCGGGCCACAGCCTGCCCGCGCCGCCCCCTCGCATCACCCTCCGGGAGAGGCAGATCCTGCAACTGGTCGCGGCCGGCTCCACGGATCGCGAGATCGCCGCCGAGCTGAACATCACCGAGAACACCGTTCACACGCACCTGGAGCGACTGCGGAGAAAGAGCGGCTCCCGGCGCAGGGCCGATCTCACCCGGCTGGCACTCAAATACGGTGTACTGGGAGACGAGTCCGTCGAGTGACTTGTCAGGTCGGACGGATGTCGTCGAGGCTTTCGACGGTTATCGTGGCCGGCGGATTCGATGGCCGGGGCACCTGGACGAGAAACGGAATGTAGACCATTTCACCGTGCCGGAATTCGGCCTTCGCCGATATGCGATAACACACGATTTCCGCTGGATCACTGCGCGTGGCATAGCAGCGCAGCGCCGATTCCGCGGCGGGGATCCCCGGACTCTGTGCCGCCGCGGGGGGCGCGGCCGACACCGCGATGAGGCCCGCGGCCGCGGATGTCACTGCCAGGACTGCGACTGCTTGGATTCTTCCTCGCATGGACCTGCCTCCTCCTGCGAGGGCGGGTCCGGATCACCCGCTCATGTGTCGAGAGTCGGCCCTCTTCCGATCCTTGGCCCGCGTGTCGGTCGAGTCAACTCGACCCGGCGCCCCGGGGCGCCGGGTCAGTGGTGGTGGCCGGGCCCGGGCGGCGGCGGCAGTGTGGTCCGCGGGGCCTCGCCCGGCCAGACCAGCAGCACGGGGCACGGGGCGTGGTCGACGACGAAGCGGGTGGCCGGGCCGAGGCTGTGCGGGCCGAGGCGGGTGCGGTCGCCGTCACGGGCCAGGACGAGCAGATCGGCGCCCTCGGCCGCGAGGACGACCTCGTGCTCGACGCGTCCGCCGCGCTCCATGCGGACGCAGTCGCGCCCGAGGCGGTCGGCGGCATCCTGCAGCAGCCGGTGGGCCGAGGCGGCGGCGAGGTGTTCGAGCCGGGTGCCCGGGTCGCGTTCCCGGTGGCCGCGGCCCAGCAGACCGGCGAAGGCGCCGTGGGCGGTCTCGGCGAGCGCGTCGTCGTTCACGTACAGCAGCACGATCTCCTCGTCGGGGGCCGTGCGGGCGAGGGCGGCGTCGACGCAGGCGGGCCAGGTGCCCTCGGTGATCCAGACGATGGCGCTCATGGGGCGGCTCCGGGAGCGGAGGGGCGGTTTCAGGTGCCGATGGTGTGCAGCATCCCCCACAGGGCCAGGGTGGACGCAAGAAGCGTGGCCGGTACGGTCAGCAGGCCGAGCCGGGTGAACGGGCCGAGCTCCGCGCGGGTGCCGTGGGTGTGCAGGATGCGCCGCCACAGCAGGGTGGCGAGGGATCCGACGTAGGTCAGGTTGGGGCCGAGGTTCACGCCGATCAGGACCGCGAGGACCGGCCCGGGGCCGTGGGGCGCCACGAGGGGCAGCAGGGCCAGGACGGCGGGCAGGTTGTTGATCAGGTTGGCGAGGACCGCGGCCACCACGGCCACGACGAGCAGTTCGGTCAGCGAGTCCCCGGCGGGCAGCAGCTTTCCGAGCCCGGTGTCCAGGCCGTTGTCGACGACCGCCT
Organism: Streptomyces sp. NPDC002265; assembly: GCF_040296125.1. NCBI lineage: Bacteria > Bacillati > Actinomycetota > Actinomycetes > Kitasatosporales > Streptomycetaceae > Streptomyces > Streptomyces sp. NPDC002265. The sequence goes on from NZ_JBEOWS010000305.1 coordinate 4,257, forward strand.
GCACCACGATGCCCAGGGCCAGCACGAACAGGCAGAACAGCGGGGCGGCCGCGCCGACCAGTTCGCGGGGCGTGCTGCGGCGCCGGAGCAGCGCGCGGCCGCCGAGGACGAGCACGCCGCCGAGCGCCGCCCACGCCGGGTCGAGCCCGGCGAAGGACGTCAGGACGAAGCCGGCCAGCGTCAGGGCCAGCACCACGAGGGTGAAGACCGGAAGGTCGGGGCCCGGCTGCGTGGTGCCGGGCGTGGTGCCCGCGGCCAGGTCGGTGCGGAAGAAGACACGGAAGACGGCGTACTCCACGGCGATCGCGGCCAGCCAGGGCAGCGCCATCAGCGCCGCGAACCGGGTGAACGTCAGCCCGCTCGCGGAGAACGCCAGCAGGTTGGTCAGGTTGGACACCGGCAGCAGCAGGGACGCGGAGTTCGCGAGATGGGCGGTCGCGAACACATGGGGGCGCGCGCGGGCGCCGGTGCGGGCCGCGGTCGCGAAGACGACCGGGGTGAGCAGGACCACCGTCGCGTCCAGGCTGAGGACCGCCGTGGTCACCGAGGCGACCACGAACACCCCGGTCAGCAGCCGGCCCGCGCCGCTGCCGCACCAGCGCGCGACCGCCGCCCCGGCCGCCTCGAACAGGCCCTCGTCCGCGCACAGCTGCGCCAGTACGAGGATCAGGGCGAGGAAACCGACGACCGGCAGCAGACTGCGCGTCTGCGCCCAGGCGTCGTGGGGCGACACGGCCCCCAGAAGCATGACCAGCACGGCCGCGGGTACGGCGGCCGCCGCCTCCGGCCAGCCGCGCGGGCGCACGACGGCGAACGCCAGCACGGCCAGCAGCAGCACGACCGAGACGGCCTCGAAGACAACGGTGGTACTCAGAGCGGTCCTCCAGCGGCAGGAGCGCCTGTCGGCAACCCTGTGAACAGCGAAGCTCAAGGGTCGCACCCCGGTGGAGCCCTGCCCGACGGGACCGCGCCGGGCGGCCCGGTCCGCGCGCCGGCCGGGTGCCGCGCGGGTGTCTTCGCGGGTGCCCTCGCATACGGTGTGCCGGTTTTGGGCCGGGTGGGGGTCAGCCGGACGGTTCCTGCCCGGCCGGCCCGTCGCCGACCACCGCGGCCGTCATCAGTTCCGCCCGGTCCTGCGGCATCCCTCCGTGGTGCATCAGGGTGCGGGTCACGATCCGCCGCACCTCCCGCCACTGCTCCTCGTCGAGCCGTGCCGCGGGCGGCTCCTCCGCCGCGGGAGCGGCGCCCTGCGGCCCGGCCTCGCCGGGGGTCCGGTGGAGCATCCGGCGGATCGGCTCCCGCGAGGAGGCGGCCGCCTTGTCCGCCAGGTACGTCGTCACCGCGCAGGCCGCGGCCAGCAGGACCGGCGTGAGCAGCTCGTGCGCGCCGGGCAGGCCCAGCCTCAGGGGTCCGTCCTCCGCCGCCGCGCGCGGTGCCGGCGCCCGCCGGGGATCCGCGAAGTACGCCATGGCCATCATGGCGAACGCCCGGCGTTCGGCGGCGACCTGTTCCGGCGCCACGGGGGCGGCCCGTTCGAGCATCCTCCGTCCCAGTTCCGCCACTTCGGCGTCGTACCCGTGTCGTGAGGTCTTCACGGCACCCCCTGATCAGAGCGTCTGTGCGAGCGCGCGGGCCTGCTCCGGCGGGAGCGGCCCGCACGGGTGTCCCGGGGGTCCAAGGTAGGAAGCGGTGGCACGGGCGGGGACGGGTACCGGTGAATCCGCGATCGCCGCCGTCCTCGTGCGGTATGCGGCCGCGCGCACACGCCCGAGCCCCCCGTCCAGCGGTGGGGCGCGGACGGAGGGCTCGGGAGGAACGGGCGGTCGGACCTACTTGTGCGAGCCCGGCCCGGGCTCGGAGGCCTTGCCGCCGCACTTGTTCACGTCGATCCGGACCACCTGGGGGTCGTGGTCGCTCGCCTGGTCGGCGAACTCGGAGTTGATGTGGACGACGTCGTAGTCGTAGTGGGTGACCGACGGGCTGGTCAGGATGTGGTCGAGGGTCTGGCTGTTGCCGTCGTAGACGTAGCTGTAACGCTGGTCGGCGGGAAGGGTGTTGATGAGGTCCGTGAGGACCTTCCCGTTGTCCGTCAGGGTCTTGACCGCGTCGGAGAACTCGTAGTCGTTGAGGTCGCCGAGGGCCACGATCCGCGCCTTGGGGTCGGCGGCGAGGAGGGAGTCGACGAAGGCGTTCTCCTCCTGCGCCTGGAGCTTGCGCTGCGTCTCCGAGGAGCGGCTGGGCTCCTGGAAACGGCCGTGCATCGGGTCGTCGCCGCCCTTGGAGTTGAAGTGGTTGGCGATCACGAAGACCGTCCGGCCCTGGAACCTGAACTCGCCCACCAGGGGCTTGCGGCTGCTGTTCCACGCGGTGCTGGTGGGGTTGATGCGGCCGGGCGAGGCGGAGAGGCGGGCCTCGTGCGTCCACCGGTCCTTGACCACGGAGACGGCGGTGGTGGAGGCGTCCGTGGCGGAGGCGCGGTCCACGAAGGAGACCCGCTTGGGGTTGAAGAGGAACACCTGGCGGATGTTGCCGCCGGGCTCGCCGCCGTCCTGGTCGTTGACCGGGTTGACGTAGCGCCAGGAGTACTTCGGGCCGCCGGCCGCCCGGATGGCCGCGGTGAACTTGGTCAGCGTCGCCTCGGCGGAGACGGTGCCGTCGTCGGTGGCGCCGTTGTCGTCCTGGATCTCCTCCAGGGTGACGATGTCGGGCGAGGAGAGGTTGGTGACGACGCCCTTGGCGAGACGGGTGAACTTGTCGTCGCTGTCGGTCGGGTCGAGGTTCTCCACGTTGTAGGTGGCCAGGGCGAGTTCATTGCCCTTCGCGCGGCGCGTGACCTCCGGCTTGAGGCCGTTGTCGACGGCCGTGCCGGTGGTGGCGGCGGTCGGGGCGAGCAGGTAGCCGCCGAAGGAGGCGTAGTCGACCGGACCGGTGGTGGTGCCGGCCAGCTCGTCGCCGACGTTGAGGGTCGGGGTGGAGCCGTCGGCCGCGGCTATCTCGATACGGCCGGTGTTCTGCTGGTCGTAGGCGCCGTAGACGGTGCCGCCGCGCGGGGTGGGGCGCTCGTCGGGCTTGGCGGTGACGAACATCTCGCCGTAGGTGTTGGTCGCGCCGACCACGCGGGCGTCGCTGACCGAGGCGCGCATGCCCTCGAGCGACTCGTAGAAGTCCTGCGAGTAGACGGCCGGCTGGAGGGGCAGGGCCTCGATGCTGCCGCCGCCCGCGGTGGGCGTGTACACGTCCGGGATGGTCGAGTCGTCGAGGACGACCGCGGCCGGCAGGGCGTTGCCGCTGGACAGGGTGGTGGAGACCGGGCTGCCGAGCTCGGTGACCGACTGCGTGCCGGTGCCCGGGTAGTACTCGGTGACCTTGCCGCTGACCAGCACCGAGTCGCCGACCGAGACGGTCGGGGCAGCGGAGCCGGTGTAGACGAACAGGCCCTCGCTGGTGGCCGGGTCGGCGTCCGGGGTCGGGTCCTGGATCCAGTAGCCCTTGCTGCCGGTGGTGCGCACGGCGGTGACGATGCCGGGGACGCCCACCACGCTCTGGCCCTTGAGGGGCGAGACCCGGGTGGTGCCCTGGATGTCGTGGATGCGGAACGCGCCGGGCGCGGTGGGGCCGCCGGAGCCGCCGCTGCCGTCGCCGCCGCCCGCGGTCTGGCCCGCGCTGTTGGTCGGGGTGGGCGTACCGGCGTTGAAGTCGGCGGAGTTGTTGTCGGTGTCGGCCAGCGAGGCGGACCGGGACACCGAGGTGGTGTTGGTCGCGGCCGGAGCGGCGGAGCCCTCGCGGACGACGGCGGTGCCGTAGCCGAGGAGGTCGACGACATCGGGGTTGCCGGTGCAGTCGGCGACCGTCTTGCAGGTCAGCGCCGTGGTGCCCTTGACCAGGGCCACGGTGCCGCTGCCCGCGGCCATGGCGATGGAGCCGGTCGCGTCGGGGGCCGGCAGCGCGGCCGTGCCGCCGGTGCCCGCGCCCTCGCCGACCAGGTAGCTGCCGCCGGGGGCGAGCGAGCCGGTGAGGGGGGTGACCTGCCACAGCGAGCTTGCGGACGCGGAGGCCGGCAGGTACTGGACGCTGTAGCCGTCGAGCGGGTACGCGGCCGTCGAACGGTTGGCCAGCTCCACGAAGTCGTTCGTCAGCGTGGCCCCGGAGTTGCCGCCGCCGCCGTAGGCCTCCGATATCACCGCAGTCGACGACGGCGTGGCGTAGGCGGCGGGCAGCGGTGCCACGACGACGGCCGCGGTGGCGGTCGCGGCCACGAATGCGGCGCCGGCTACACGCGTTGCGCTGGGTCTGTGAATCGGCACGAGGGTGACTCTCCTTCAACGTCCGCTGCACGAGCGGCACATGAGGTGCGATACGGCTGTCTGGGGCGATGCGTCGGCTGAGGTTACGCGCGTAGAAAGGGCGTATCAAGGGGTACGTCGTTAAATCTGGGGGTCCAGCCGCTGACATTCTGTGTCGAGCCGCCCTACCTGCGGTGATGTTGACGCCGGGTCAGCACGGGACGCGGGGGATTTCCCGGCCCGGGCCGCGGGCCGCCGCCGAGGATTCCCGTTCCTTGTGCATGAGAGGTGCCTGTGTGGGCACGATGTGCTTCACCGCCGAGGTCGCGAGGGTGGGGGAGTCGGGTACGGGGCATGGGTTCCGTACCGGATGCGCAGCACGAGGAGGCGTCATGAATCGTCAGGCCCGGGTTCGTGTCCGTGTCAGCCGTCGGCCCGCCGCCCCGCGGGACGAACAGATCGACCGCAGGACGCCCTCGGGCCGGATCCTGCCCTACTGACAGCCGGCCGGGAGCACCGGCCGGCCGGGTCCGCCGTCGGGCCGGGCTCGCCGGCGGGCGCCGCTCACAGCGGCGCCTGCCAGGTCACCGTCGTACCACCACCGTCGCCACTGCCACTGCCACTGCCATTGCCATTGCCGTTGTCACCGTCGCCACTGTTGCCGCCGAGCCCGCCGCCGTGGCTGTCGGCGTCGCCGTCCCGCGGTGGTGTGCCGTCGTCGTGGACCGTCAGGCGTACGCCCTCGCGGCCGTCCGGCAGCGTCGCCGTGACATCGACGGTGATCTCGACACGGGAGACCGCGGTACGGCCCGCGGTGGCGGCCAGAGCGCGGCGCAGGGCGGCCAGCAGATGCCCGGCGGCCCGGTCCGGGACCCGGCTGTCGACGGCTCCGGTGAAGCGGACGGACGGCTGGAGGCCGAGCACGGCGGCCAGGCCCGCCGCCTCCCGCAGCACCCGGCCGCGGACCGTGACGGGAGCCTCGGCGGGCGGCTGCTGGAGGGCGAGGATGGCCGTGCGCACCTCCTCGATCGTCGACTCCAGCTCGTCCACGGCCCGGCCCAGGGTCTCCCCGACGTCCCCGGTGTCCCCGGCGTCGCTGCGGCGCCGGGCGGCCTGGACCATCATGCCGGTGGCGAACAGCCGTTGGACGACGAGATCGTGCAGGTCGCGGGCGATCCGGTCGCGGTCCTCGTAGACCGCCAGCCGTTCCCGTCCGTGCCGGGCGTCGGCGAGGACCAGGGCCAGGGCCGCCTGGGAGGCGAACTGCGTCGCCAGCAGCCGTTCCTCGGGGGTGTACGGGTGCTCGCCGCGCCGCCGGGGGAGGACGAGGGTGCCGATCAGCCGCCCGCCGGCCTGGAGCGGCAGCATCATGCTCGCGCCGAAGCGGCGCCCCGCGGATGTCGTCGTGCGCGGGTCGCCCGCCGGGTCGTCGACGAACACCGCTTCCCCGCCCAGGAGCCGGGCCAGCACGGGATGGCCCGGCTCGATCGTGGTCCCGACGAGTCCGCCCGGGTCGCCGGGCGCCGAGGCGGTCACGACCTCCATGCCGCCCTGTGCGGTGGGCTGGAGGATGACACCGGCGGCGGCGTCGGCGAGGACCCGGGCCCGGTCGGCGACCGTCATCAGCGCGTCGGCGGCCGGATCGCCGGTGAGCAGGGCGGTCGTCACGGCCGCCGCGCCCTCGATCCAGCGTTCGCGCCTGCGGGCCGTCTCGTACAGGCGGGCGTTGCCGATCGCGATGCCCGCCTGGGCGGCGAGGGCGTGCAGCAACAGCTCGTCCTCGGCGGTGAACGGGCCTCCGGCGCGCTTCTCGGCGACGTACAGCCGTCCGAACGTCTCCTCGCCCACCCGGATCGGCACCTCCAGCGCACCGGGCCCGCCCGGCTGTCCGGGGCGGTCCGAGCCCGGCTGTCCCGGGTGGTGTGCATCCGGTTGTCCGGGCTGGTCCGCATCCGGTTGTCCGGGGCGGTGCGAGCCCGGCCGTCCGGGGCGGTCCGTGTCGCGGATCTCCACGAGCCGGTCCGGATCCGGACCGGTGGTGGCGACGGCCGCGCGGCGGGCGCCGGTCAGTTCGGCGGCGGCGGCCACGATGTGCCGGAGCGTGGTGCGCAGTTCGAGGTCGGTGCCGACGCCGAGGACGGCGTCGAGCAGGGGCGGCAGGCCCGGTACGCGCGCGTCGGCCATGGCGCTGCCGCCCCTCGGATCAGGCGGGCAGCGGGTTCAGGGTCAGCGGTTCGATCCGGCCCTCCAGCATGGCGCCGAGCCCCTGCACGGCACACACGTCGGGCCGCTCGGCGATGTTCACCGGCATCCCGGTGGCCTGCCGCAGCATCCGGTCGAGTCCGGGAAGCAGGGCGGAGCCGCCGACCATCATGATCCCGCGCTCGGCCAGGTCGGCCACCAGATCGGGCGGGCACTCCCGCAGCACCCGCCCGATACCGTCGAGCACGGCGGTCAGCGGGGTCTCGATCGCGTCGCGGACGGCGGCGGTGTCGACCTGTACGGAGCGGGGGAGCCCGGTGGCCACGTCCCGGCCGTGGATCTCGGTGGACATGAGCCCCGGCGAGGCGGCGCGGTCGACGGACAGGGCGAGCTGGAGCGGCCGCACGGACTGGCTAGGCAGCATCAGCTCGTGTGCATGACGCAGGTGCTGCACGATCGCGTGGTCCACGGCCTCGCCGCCGACCGGGATCCGCTCGGCGGTCACGATGGAGCCGAGGGAGAGGACCGCGACCTGGGTGGCGGCGGCACCGCACACCATGATCATGGTGGCTTCCGGCTGTTCGACGGGCAGCCCGCAGCCGACGGCGGCGGCGATGAGCGTGTCGACGAGCTCGACGCGGCGCGCACCCAGGCCGACCAGCGTCTCGATCGTCGCGCGCTGCGCCAGCGGGTCGGCGTCGTGCGGGGTGCAGGCGGCGGCGCGCAGCCGGGGCTTGCGGCGCAGAGTACGGCGGATCTTGTCGCCGAGCAGATGACGCAGCATGCGCTGCGCCATGTCGATGTCGACGACCGTGCCGCCGGACACCGGGCGCATGACACGGATGTAGTGCGGGGTGCGGCCCGTCATCTTCTCGGCGAACTCACCGACCGCTATGAGCGCGCCGGTACGGGTGTTCACGGCGGCGGTGGACGGCTGGTCGACGACGAGCCCCTCCCCCTTCACGTACACCCGCGTCCTCGCCGCGCCGAGGTCGACGGCGAAGTGGCAGCGGCGCAACTGCTCCAGACTGGCGGTCATGGCAGATCCTCCCGTGAGCGCGGGGCCGGGGGGCCGGCCGGGCGGCGGGCCTTCTCCAGCATCGTTTCCGGGCCGGGCGGGGGTCGCCTTCTGGAGGGGGCCGGGCGGGGTGCCGCCGAACGGGGGTTTCCCGGCCCGCGTACCGCGCGTCGGCGGGCTCCGGGAGGGCTCGGGAGGGTTTCGCGGGGTGCGGGGCGGTGCCGGACAGGGTGCCCGGGAGCGGGTCCGGGGGACGGGGGTCGGTGGAGAGCTTCTTGGGAGGGGCCCCGCCAGGACCCCTTCTTGGGAGGGGGTCACGCCAGGACCCCTTCTTGGGAGGGGGTCACGCCAGGACCCCTTCCTGAAGGGTGCACGCCAGGAAGGGATC
>NZ_JBEOWS010000306.1:0-12053 GCF_040296125.1 Streptomyces sp. NPDC002265
GCCCGTTCCCGGACCCGGTCGTCGAAGTAGGGGGCCAGCGTCAGCAGCGCGTCGTGGATGGCGACCTCGCGCCACTGCAACCGCTCCCGCGGCAGCCGCCACCAGGAGCCGGGCGGTGGCGGGGCGGTGGAGGCGAACCGCAGCGCCGACCACAGCGGCGCCAGCGTCCGCAGGTCGCGCAGGCTGTGCCAGTGCGCGGCGACCGAGGGCCCGAGCCGGGGCAGCACGAACCCCACGGAGCAGGTCAGCGCGCCGAGCGAGGCCATCGGCGGGGCGACCGTGGTGGACAGGAAGTCGAGGTCGTGGCCCGTCCAACGCGCCGCGACCGCCGTGTACTTGGTCAGCTGGAAGCCCACCAGGTCGAGCATCGAACCGATGAGGATCAGCCGCAGTCCGGTCCGCAGCAGCCCGGTGACCTCGCGTCCCCACTTGACGCCCACCGCGCACAGCCCGACGGTCGCGACGCTGTGCCCGGCCAGATAGAGCACGATCATCTCGCGCATGTACGGCGTGCCGGCGTAGTAGGTATCGAGGTCGGTGAGCCGTTCCACGGGCGCGTCCGCCAGCGTGAACAGCACGACGAGGGCGACGATCAGCGCCGCGTAGGCGGCGATGGCCCGCAGCACCATGCGCCGGACCAGCTCGCGGGGCCCGCCGCGCCAGTTGATCAGCAGGACGAACAGGGAGCAGCTGTAGGCGGAGAGCATGCCGTAGGTGAGCGGGGCGCCGAAGTTGGGCACGCCGGTGAGGCCGTTGACGGCGGCCAGGGTCAGCGGGGCCGAGCAGACCAGGACGAGCGAGGCGAGGCCGAGGGCCGCGCACGTCGACACGGTCAGCGGGTTGCGCACGGCCCGTACGCCCGCGCGCGGCCGGCGGAACAGCACCGCGCCGGACAGCGCGAGGCCGACGGCGGCGACGTAGAGGACGACGCTCATGCGCTGCCCGAGGTGGTCGCGCCGCACACCCGGGCGGCCGCGACGAGCGGCGAGGAGGCGAGCGCGTCGGCGATCCGCACGAGCGCGTCCGGGCCGGGCGTGCGGTCCGCGATCCAGCCGGTCCCGGCGGCCTGCCCGAGCGGTCCGGCCCGGTGCTCCTCCTGTACGGCGACCGTGATGACGGCGGCCCAGGCGACCGCCTCGGCCTGTTCGGGATCGCCGCCGGCGTCCGCCAGCGCGGCCTCGCGGGTGCGGTCGTACAGCCCCCGGTCGAAGAGCGCGTCCAGGTGGCCGAGCGCGTTGTGGATGCTGGTCCGGCGCCAGATCAGCAGGGTGGTGGGGGAGGACCAGCGGGGCCGGGGCAGCCGCAGCGCGCGGCGGGTGAGGACGTCGTCGAGCTCCCGCTCCAGCGGTTCGAGCCGGGCGTACGCCCGCCGGGAGCTGCGCCACTGGGTCAGCCAGGGGCCGAGCAGCGGGATCAGGATGCCGGTGACCGTCGTCAGCGCGCCCAGTCCGGCGGCCGCCGGCGAGACGGTCGTACCCAGTCCCGACCAGTCCCGCCCGCTCCAGCGGGCCGCCACCGCGGCGAGCTTGCTCACGCTGTAGCCGGCGTTGCACAGCGTGCCGATGCCGAGCGTCACCAGGCCCGCGCGCAGCCAGCCGCGTACGTGACGGGCCCAGCTCAGGGACGACACCATGGTCACGACCGCGGCGACGAGATGCCCGACCAGGTAGAGCACGATCATCTCGGCGATGAACGGGGTCGTCGCGTAGTAGGTGTCCAGGTCGGTACGGCGTTCCACGGGCGCGTCGCCGAGCGCGAACGTCCCGGCGATGCCGACCAGGACGCAGGTGTACGCCACCACCCAGCGGCGGGTGGTGCGGTGCACGTGCGGGCCGCCCCGCCAGTACACGATCAGGATCAGGGCGGCGGCGCTGTACGCGGTGATCGACGCGTACGTCAGCGGGGCGGCGAGGTTCGGCACCCCGCTGATCCGGTTGACGGCGCCGACCGTCGGCGGGGCGCCCAGGAAGAAGCAGGCGCCGGCCAGGCCCAGCACGACACAGATGGCCCGCAGATAGGGGTCGCGGCGGTGCCGCATCAGGTCGGGGGCCTTGACCACCAGGCCCAGCCAGAGCACCCCGCAGCTCACATAGTTGATCAGGCCGCTCATCCTCGTGTCCCGCGGTAGTTGAGGGCGGCTCCGATGCGCCCGGACAGATCGTGGGTGCCGTTGCTGTCGGCGGCGTACACGGAGTCGGCCGGTGCCTCCAGCCAGGTGCGCAGCCGACGGCCCATCAGCATGCCGAACTGGTCGGCCTCCTGCTCGTCGGCGAGGCTGAAGTCGGTGCGGGCCGCGACGAGTCGGGGGCCCTCGCCGTCGACTCCCGCGTCCGTGCCGTCCGTTCCCTGCCGGTGCATGTGCCACACCTCGTGACAGAAGATCACTATCTGGTGCCAGACGGCGGCCCGCTTGTCGATGACGACGTCGTCGTGGGTACGCCCGTCCAGCCACAGCCCGCTGGCGGTGTGCGGCGGGAAGACCCGCCGGTGCACGACGACCTCCCGGCCCCGCCACTGGCTGACCGACTCCACGAGCGCGTCGAAGAGGTCCCCGGGGTCGGCCGGGATCGGGATCCGGATGGGATCGATGAGCGTGCCGGCCAGCCGGCGCATCTCCCGCTTCGTACGCACCGTCGAAATATGCCGGGAAAGACCCGCCTTCAGCTACCCCACCTCCGGTGCGGAAATCTGCGGACCGCCCGCCCGGGCGCCCGCCGGGGCCGCCGCCCGGGCGCGCACCGCGTCGATGTCCTCGGGTCGGCGCAGCTCCCGCGACACGGCCCCGATCCCCTGGAGCAGATCGGTGGCGTCCGCGTCGTCGCTGCTGCCGTCCCTCTCCGGCCGCCCCCGGGAGCCCTCGACGGCGTCCAGGATCGCCACCGCGGCGGCCAGCGCCTCGGCCCGCTGCGGCGGGAACCCGAGGGCGCGGGCGGCCTCGTGGGCCCGTCCGCGCAGCTCCGTGTCGATGTGCCGGGCCAGCGGCAGCAGCACGTCGCGGATGAACGTCTCGCGGCGGGTCAGGCGCAGTTCGGCCGTGCCGCGCGGCAGCCGGGGCACCCCGCCGCCGGCGACGGAGCGGGTCAGCAGGTACAGCGGCCGCAGCTCGCGGTGGGCGAGCCGGAGCCGCCAGCGGTCGTGCAGATACTGGCCGACGTGCGGCAGGATGAAGCCGACCGCGATCGCGATCGCCGACAGACAGGCCACCGGCGGAGCCACCCCGGTGCTCAGCAGGTCGAGGTCGTGTCCGGTCCAACGGGCCACGACGGCGGCGGACTTGGACACGTCGAAGATGAGGTTCAGGCCGTAGCCCGCGCCGAGGAACGTCAGCCCCCAGCGCAGCCAGGCGTCCAGCCCGTCGGTGCGCACCCAGTTCCACAGCAGCCGGGACGTGATCAGCACCGCAACGGCGTGCGCGAGCAGATACAGCACGATCATCTCGCGCATGTACGGCGTGTTGGCGTAGTAGGTGTCGAGGTCGGTGATCCGCTCCACCGGCGCGTCCGCCAGCGCGAACAGCACCCACAGCAGCACGATCACGCCGGTGTACCCGAGGACCACCCAGCGCATGGCGCGCCGGGTCTCGGCCGAGCGGTCGGACAGGCCGTTGCGCCAGGCGATGATCAGCAGCAGACAGGACCCGCAGAACGCGGTGAGCAGCGAGTACACCCAGGGCGCGGAGATGTTCGGCACGCCGGTGACCCGGTTGGTCCAGGCGATCGTCGACGGCGCCACGAACACGAACACCGAACAGGCGAGCAGCAGCAGCCCGCCCACGGCCCGCAGCAGCGGGTCCTTCCACAGCCGGATGATCGTGGGCAGCTTGATCAGCAGGGCGACCGTCAGTACCGCGGTGGGGATCCAGAAGGAGATGGAGAAGCCACTGCCGCCTGCCATCCCTCCCCCTTCCCCGCCTTCCCCGGCACCCGCCGCCCCACGGCCGGTTCGAGGTTACGCGCCTGGAAGTGTCCGCGTCATGTCGTCCTCCGGCCGTTGTCGGCCACCGAACCACCCCTGTTCTGGCCGGAGTCCGACGCCGGAGCCTGCCCCGGGCGGCCGCCGCGCGCTCGTGCGCGCAGGCTGTCGCGCCCACGACGACGCCCCACAATGGGGGCATGAGGATCTCGGCACGGGCGGACTACGCGGTACGGGCGCTTCTCGAACTCGCCGTACGCCACGACGGGGACCCGGTGAAGGCGGAGACGATCGCCGCCGCGCAGGACATCCCGCACAAGTTCCTGGAGGGGATCCTCGGCGATCTGCGGCGCGTCGGGATCGTCGACAGCAGGCGCGGCGGGGGCGGCGGTTACCGGCTGGCCCGGGACGCCCGCGCCGTCACCGTCGCGGACGTGATCCGCGCGGTCGACGGCCCGATCGTCTCGGTGCGCGGCGAACGCCCGACCGACCTCACCTACACCGGCTCCGCACAGCCGTTGCTGCCCCTGTGGATCGCCCTGCGGGCCAATGTGCGCCGGATCCTGGAGGGCGTCACGATCGCCGACATCGCGGCGGACGCGCTGCCGGAACCGGTACGCGAACTCGCGGCCGAACCGGCGGCGTGGGAGAACCCGTGACCCGGTAACTGCGCTGTGACGCACGGCAGTTCACCGAGAGGGCCGCAAGTGCGGGCGGAGGCCCGCGGCGCAGGGCGTGACGGAAGTGAACCCCTTCACGGGAGCTTCACTTCCTGACGCATGCCCATTTCTTGATCATGCCGTTGACCAGGGACGATTGCCGATGCTAAAAGATGCCTTACACATCTTCTTTACATGGCCCACACATTGTCGGGGGGTCACGGATCCTCCCGGCCGCTGCGTGGTGCCGTGCCGAACGTGGGGGGATCCATGGAGAGCTGTCCGGGCTGCGTGACGGCCGCCGCCGAGGCGCGCTTCTTCTGCCGCCAGTGCGGCAGGACCGTCCAGGGCCAGACGGCCGCCCCTGTGCAGCCGACCCCCACCCCACCGCCTGCACCGCAGCCGATCGCTCCGCCCGTGCCGCAGCCCGTTGTTCCGCCGGCGCCGCAACCCGTCGCTACGCCCGTGCCGCGGCCCGTTGTTCCGCCGGTGCCGCAGACGGCTCCGGAACCGGTTTCCAAGACCCCGCCGGCCCCGGCCGCCGCACCCGTGACGCCTGCCCCGGCCGAGGTTCCCGCCCCGCCCGCCGTGCCCGCGCCGGTCGCTGTCGCCGTACCGGATGTTCCGCCCGCGCCGGTGGCCGTGGACACCGCCGAGGTGCCGTCCGCCCCGCCCCGCAGGCGGCTGTGGCTCGCCACCGGTGCCGTGGCGGCGGTGGCGGCGTCGCTCGTCGCCGGATTCCTGCTGGGCAACGGCGGTACGACGTCGTCCGGTCAGGCGTCGGACGCGAAGCCGCGGACGGACGTGGCGTCACCGTCGGCCGCCCCGGAGGCGAACACGCTCCAGGACGGTGCGGACGCGTACACGGGGGACGGCGCGACCGCGACGGACGGCACCGACGATTCCGTGGTGCACGCGGACAGTTCGATCAATCCCGGCAACCGGCTCTTTCCGACCTACGCGGCCTCGGACTGTGTCCTGCCCGATCGGCCGGACAGTACGGGCCGGTACTTCTCCTACGAGCCCGAGAACGCCATCGACAAACTGGACGATACTGCCTGGCGATGCGGTCGGCGGACCGGGCGACTGTCGTTGGAACTGGGCGGTGCCACCCGGCTGACCAACGTGGGCCTGGTCCCCGGCTACACCAAGACCGACCCCGACGGCACGGACTGGTTCTACAAGAACCTGACGGTGACGAAGGCGCAGTGGACGTTCTCCCTGAACGGACAGGTGGTCGCCCAGTACACCGAGGTGATCGACGAGCCCGACGAGGCGATGGAGTGGATCGACCTGCCGTCGATCGTCACCGCGGACAGCGCGACCGTCGACATCGTCGAGACGGGCAATCCCGACGCCCGAGACAAGTACATCGCGATCAGCGGCATCGGCCTGGCGGACGACAGCAACTTCTGATCCGCAGCCGTCCTTCCGACACGACCAAGGCAAGGAACACCACAACCATGACCACCCCGGCCTTCGCGGCCCAGGCCGAATCGCTCTCCAACGCGACCTACGCGGGCAGTCGGCTCCAGTTCGAGACCAAGGTCGACCCGAAGCTTTCCGGCGTCGTCGAATCCGACGACCTCCGTGGGTTCCTCAAGCGGGCCCGCTGGACGTTCATGGCGGCCGTGATCCTGATGATCCCCGTCGCGCTTCTCCTGATGCTGCTCACCCAGAGCCTGAGCGGGGCGTACCTGGCCCTGATCGTGCCGGTGGTGGCCTCGCTGGCCACGTTCTTCATACCCAACCGTCAGGGCTTGTCGGAGTGGCAGCTGGTCGTCGACGGCAAGGGGGCCGCCGCGGACTCCGCCTACGGTGTGATCTACCAGGTCATCAGGGCCCGTCAGCTGCCCGTCGCGGTGGTGCCGCGCCGGTTCCGGACGGCGCACGACCCCACGATCAAGAACTTCCTGGTCATCAGCGACCGCGAGTACCAGGCCTACGTCTCCGTCTTCGCGTACGGCACCGGTCTGTACGTGGGCTGGTCCCTGTGGAGCAGCCGGCGCCCCGTCTCGATGTTCGTCCGCTTCCTCAAGGACTCCCTCTCCAGCCCCTTCAAGGGCCAGGCCGAGTTCAAGGGCCAGCTCTCCTCACAGCGGGCGCGGGCGCTGCGCGAGGCCGTCCACTCGGCGGTCCGGGAAGGCGTGGACGCCGCCAACCACGATCTGCACGTCCCGCTGACCCAGACCTTCGGCCACGACATCCCGGTCGAGACCGTCAGCGTGCCCCAGGCCGCGGTCGCGGCCGTTCCGGTTGCGGCTGCCCCGGCGGCCTGGCCCGGCGCCGCCCAGCCGCCCGCCCCGTTCCACGCGCCCGCCCCGGCAGCCCCGCCGGCCCCGGCCGCCCCGCCCGCCCCGTGAGCGCAGGTTCCGTATCGCCCGCCCAGGTCCGGCAGGCCGCCACGGTGACCGCTCCCGCGGCACCGCACGGCCACTGGGCCTGGGCCGGGCTGCGGCTGACCGCCGCCCGTGATCTCACCCGCAGCCACGAGTACGCCGAACTCCCCGAGGACCGGCGGCTGGCCCGTGCCGTCCGGGAACAGGCGGACTTCCTCGCGGGCCGACTCGGCGCCCCGGCCGGTTCCGTACTGGAGCTGCGCTGGCTCTGGGACCCCGCGGCGGGCCGCCTCCAGGCCCATCTGCTCACCCGGGTATGGGGGTTGGGCCAGGCGGCGGCGGACGCGGCGGCCCGCGCGGAGGTCGAGCGGCTCGCGCTCACCGCGCCGCACGTGCTGACCGAACCGCTGGACCAGAACGAACTGCGCGCCGTGATGGTCCCGTTCACGGCCGCGCCCGGCGGCGCCGCCGAGATCCGCAGACGGCTGTTCACCGAGACCCCCAACCGGCCCGACGCCGGGGTGCGGTTCTACACGGCCACCCAGCCGTTCGCCGGTGCCTCGCGGCACTGGGAGGGCCTGCTGACCGCGATCACCGCGCACCCCCACCCGCTGGCACTGAGCGTCGCCCTCAGCCCCGTGGCGGTACCGGCCTCGCTGCGCACCGCCGTCGCCCACTGCGCCACCGCCTACCAACGCCTGGCCACCGATGGCGAGTTCGAGTCCGGCTCGCTCTACCACGGCAAGGTCAAGCTGACCGCGGACGCCTTCGCGGTGCGCGCCGAGCAGCTGTACGCCGACGCCGGGCGACGCTATCTGAGCGATGCGTTCCGGATGCGGCTGTCCTGCTGGTCGCCCATGCCCTTCGACGACTCACTGCCCTCGCTGGCCGGCGAGACCGTCTCGCGCGGCGCGCCGTCGGCCTCCGACGGCCGGCTGGACCCGGCAGCCCTGGGACCCGCCTACCGGCTGGTGCGCCCGGCCGACCCCGCGCAGGCCGCCGTCTTCGCCGGGAACACCGGCTGGCTGGACTCCACCCTGTGGGGCGACGACGGCGGCTGGGCGCAGGCGATGCCGCCCGCCCTGCAACCACTGGAATGGCTGGCCGACCTGGAGGAGGCGAGCGCGGTCCTCCGGCTGCCGCTGGCCCTGAACGGGTACGTGCCCGGCTTCCCCGTCCAGGCCGTGGAGCAGGCGACGACCCTGGCGTACTCGCCCCAGGGGCCGCATGTCGTGCTCGGACACGCGACCGACGGCCGGACCGGCAAGCCCCTCGGTGTCGAACTGGACGATCTGACCCGGCACTCGCTGATCGTCGGCGGCAGCGGCTCCGGCAAGACCAACTCGACGCTGGCGCTGTGCCGTCAGCTCTGGGCGGACCATCGGGTCCCGTTCACCGTCCTGGAGCCGGTCAACACCGACCACGACGACTACCGGTGGCTCGCCACCCTTCCCGGCTTCGAGGACATGCTCGTGCTGACGGCCGGCGACGAGGAGACCGCCCCGCTGCGCCTGAACCCCTTCGAGGTGCCGGCCGGGGTCCGGATCTCCACCCACGCGGGCAATCTGCTGGACTGCTTCGACGCGGCCTTCGGCCTGTGGGACCCGCTCCCCTTCCTCTACCGCACGGCGCTCACCGACGTGTACCGGCGCAAGGGACTGGACGTCAACGCCACCGCGCGCGGTGACGAGGAGTGGCCGGTGCTGGCCGACTTCGTCGACATCATGGAGAACGTCGCCGACGGCTACGACTACGCGGGCGAGGCACGCGCCAACATCGTGGCCGCCTCCCGGCTGCGCGCGCGGTCGCTGGCCGAGGGGGCCTGCGGGCCGGTGCTGTCGGCGCCCCGCTCCATGCCGATCGGGGAACTGCTCAGCCGCCCGGTGGTGGTGGAACTCGCCTCGCTCGGCGACGCCCAGCAGCAGGCGCTGGTGATGGCGCTGCTCCTGAACGCGATGACCGAGCACTACAAGGTGCACCGGGACTCCTCGCGGCTGGCGCACGTCACGCTGGTCGAGGAGGCCCACCGGCTGCTGCGGCGGCCGCAGCCGGGTGCGGGGTCGGCGAAGGAGGGCGACGCCACGGCCAGGGCGGCGGAGGCGTTCGCCAACACCCTCGCGGAGAACCGCAAGTACGGGGAGGGCCTGGTGGTGATCGAGCAGGATCCTTCCAAGCTGATCCCCGACGCGTACAAGAACACGGCGCTGAAGATCGTCCATCAGCTCAAGGCGGAGGAGGACCGGCGGCTGGTCGGCGACACGATGCTGATGAGCGACGACCAGCGCGACCACGCCGCCGTGCTGCCGAAGATGTCGGCGTACGCGGCACACTCGCGCATCGACCGTCCGGTCCTGGTGGAGGTCCCCGACGTACGGGCCGAGGACGCGGCGCGGCTGGGCGTCGAACGCGCCCCGCTGGCCGGCCGGGAGGAGCTCGCCCGCAGGCACGCCCGGTGGGCCGAGGCCTCCCCGGTCGTCGCGGAGTCGTTGCGGCCGCAGGCGCCGTGCGGGTTCTGCCCGGTGAGCTGCTCCCTGGAGTTCCTGGCGGGACGGGCGGCCGGACAGGGCGCGGGCTTCGCGCAGTTGATGACGGAGGGCACCGCGGAGCGTTTCGCGGTCGCCTGGTGGCGGCGGCTGGCCGCGTACCTGGACGGGACCGGGGAGCCGGCGCGACCGAGGCACATTCCGTCGGGCGACGCCCACTGGCGGGTCGCCCTGCTGCGGGCGGTGCATGCCGCGGCGTATCCCAAGGCGCTGGGTGATCCCGCGCACGCGGTCCGGGCGGCCGAATGGGTCCGCCAGTTCCGCCGGTATCTCGACAGCCCTGCGGGCCGGGCCGCAGCCCTGAAGGAGGGGAGCTGACCGTGTCGGAGCAGTCGTGGGTGACCGGGCCGGCCGTCGAGTCGACGGAAGCGCAGACGGAAGCGGAAGCGGAGGCCGCGGCCGAGGCGGCGGGGGCGAGGGCGGACGCGGAGGCCAGGGCCGAGGCGGAGCTGCCCGAGCCGATGGAGTTCGACTTCTCCGAACAGGCGGAAGCCGGGGCGGAGTTCGGGGAGGAGACCGAGGAAGAGGTCGAAGAGGAGATCGAAGAGGAGGTCGAAGAGGAGGTCGAGGGGGAGTTCTGGGAGGAGGTCGAGGAAGAAGTCCAGGAGGAATTCGCGGAGTTCGAGGAGTCCGAGGAGTCCGAGGAGAACGCCGAGGCGAGCGCGGAGGGCGGGTCGGACGCGAACGCCGAGTCGGACGCCGAGACGGGGCCGAATGCCGAGATCGGTGCCGGGGCCGAGGCGGGTGCCGGGGCGTCGGCCGAGCTGCCGGACCCCTTCGAGCTGCTGAAGGACATCGACTTCGAGTTCGGCTTCAAACTGGACGACAAGGGACTGACGTTCTCGGCGGGCGCCTCGGTGGAGGTGGCCGACGGAGTCAAGATCGGGGTCGAGACGGAGTTGCCGATCACTCCTCAGACTCCCCCGAAGGGCTGACCTCCGCGGCGGTCAGCCCAGGCGGGACTTCCCCCGGGCCGCCCGGTCGAGCGCCCGGGACACCGCGTCCGTGCCCTGTCCCAGCAGGACCTTCTCCAGGCTGTGGTCGGCATGGCGGCCCATGCGCTCGCCCTCGGCGAAGTCCGCGGTGCCCAGCACCCGGCCGCACCATTCCCCGTTGCCGACGGTGTGACCGTCGAACGGCACGACCGCGCCCTCGCCGAGGGACACCCAGCCGTCCTCCTCCCAGCGCAGGGCGAGGACGTAGGTGTGGCCGGGCACCACTCGGGGCGCGTCACCGGTCAGGACGTCGACGCGGGCGGAGGGGTCGGAGCGCGGGATCTTCCAGCCGGGGGCGACGTAGTCGACGGTGGGGCCGGGGGAGGGGTGGGTCCGGCGCCCGGAGGTGAACACGACCGACTCCCGGGTCAGTCGGACAGTGCGCTCCAACTGGTACCGGTACGCCCCGGCGGCCAGTTCCTGCCGGTCGCTCTCCCACTCGCGCGTCGCGCGCCCGACGATCACGACATCGGCGTTGTCGACCCAGTCCTGTGCGCTTTCGGACGGATACCGATTGACCGGAAGACCGCACCCGTTGATGGTGTCCAGGCCATTCCAGCCGACCAGCACACCGGCCGCGACACCGGCGGCGGCGAGTGCCGCGACGACGGGACGGCCTGTCATTACCGGCGGTAAGGGGTTTCTTCGCATTTGTTGATCTTGTAGGGATCCGGCCTGTCCGGCTGTGGCGGAAGCCATACCTCCAGTCACAGTCATGTCACAGAGAGGCATTCCGGTTGGCTGGAGTTGGGGCTGACCGCCGTGTCCCCCGGGCGCCTACGATGCCACCGCCCCGGCCTTCACAGCGTACTCATGGTTTCTCCACAGGCCGGGCGTGCGCGTGCCACCCCCCACTGAACGAACCGAACAATTAGGAGAACCATGTCCGTTGGACTCCTGCTCAGCGGAGCGGCCGCCGCCGCGCTGCTGACCTCGGCGCTTCCCGCGCAGGCCTCCTCTCCCGTGTTCACCGACCCGCCCCCGGACAAGATCGTCATCACGGTCGCCACGGTGAACGGCTCCGGCTGTCCCCAGGGCACCACCGCCGTCGCCGTCTCCGAGGACAACACCGCCTTCACGGTGACCTACAGCAACTACCTCGCCCAGGCCGGCGGCAACTCCGACCCCACGGCGTTCCGTAAGAACTGCCAGCTCAACCTGGTCGTCCACGTTCCGCAGGGCTTCACGTACGCCATCGCCAGCGCCGACTACCGCGGCTTCGCCGCGCTGGAGTCCGGTGCGAGCGCCACCCAGCGGGCCTCGTACTACTTCCAGGGCTCCCCGGCCACGGCGTACCGCAGCCACCCGTTCAGCGGCCCCCTGAACGACAACTGGGAGGCCACCGACAGCACGGACTGGGCTCAGCTGGTCTGGGCGCCGTGCGGGGTCCAGCGCAACTTCAACATCAACACCGAGATCCGGGTGAACGCCGGCACCTCGGCGCCCGGCAAGGTCAGCTTCATGACGATGGACTCGACCGACGGTGACATCAGCACGATCTACCACATGGCCTGGAAGGACTGCGCGGCGTCCTGAGCCGGACCGGGGGGTCGCACCGCCCCCCGACGGGTCAGACCCTGGGTGACCTCGGCCGGCCGCGGTCAC
>NZ_JBEOWS010000307.1:0-11911 GCF_040296125.1 Streptomyces sp. NPDC002265
GGATGATCCGGGGCGGGGTTCTTCGTATGCGGTGCGCGTCGCCGCACCGTACGACGGCCGTGCGACGCCGCGACGGCGGTGTGAAGCCGTGGCTGGTGGCTGTCGTGCGAAGCCGTGCTTCGGCCAGCGCCCACGGCCCGGCGCCGTTACTGTCGACGGCATGGGCGGTGATCGCCGAGGGTGGCGCGCGTGTTTGCTCGGCGGGGCGGTGTTCGCCGTGTGCATGGCCGGCACCACACTGCCGACTCCGCTGTACGGCCTCTACCAGGAGAAGTTCGGGTTCTCCGAGCTGACGGTCACCGTCGTGTACGCCGTCTACGCCTTCGCGGTCATCGGTGTGCTGCTGCTGGCGGGCAACGCCTCCGACGCCGTCGGCCGGCGTCCCGTACTGCTGTGGGGCCTGGGCTTCGCGGCGGCGAGCGCCGTCTTCTTCCTCGCCGCCACCGGCCTCGGTGATCTCTACGTGGGGCGGCTGCTGTCCGGGCTGTCCGCAGGTCTGTTCACCGGGGCCGCCACGGTCTACGTGATCGAACTGGCCCCGGACGGCGGAGCCTCCCGTGCCACGTTCGTGGCGACGGCAGCCAACATGGGCGGCCTGGGCTGCGGTCCCCTGCTCGCCGGGGTCCTCGCCCAGTACGCGGCCTGGCCGCTGTACCTGCCGTTCGTCGTGCATCTCGCCCTGGTGGCCTGCTCGGCCGCGGTCGTGCTGTGGCTACCGGAGACCGTCGCGCAGCGGCGGCCGCTGCGCACGGTACGACCGCAACGGCCCGGCGTGCCCGCGCAGGTACGGCCGGTGTTCGGTCCGGCGGCGACCGCCTCCTTCGTGGGGTTCGCCCTGTTCGGGGTGTTCACGGCGGTCAGTCCGGCGTTCCTCGCCGAGTCCCTGGACGTGCACGACCACGCGGTGAGCGGGCTGGTCGTCGCGCTGGCCTTCTTCGCCTCGACGGCCGGACAACTGGCCGCCGGCCGGGTCGGAGTGGGCCGGTCGCTGCCCCTGGGCTGCGCGGGCCTGCTCACCGGGCTCGTGCTGCTCGCGGGCGCGCTGCGCTGGGATCTGCTGGCGCTGGTGGTGCTGAGCGCGCTCGTCGGCGGCTGCGGGCAGGGGCTGGCGTTCCGCGGGGCGCTGTCGGCGGTGGCCGAGGCGTCTCCCGCGGACCGGCGCGCGTCCGTGGTCTCGACCCTGTTCGTGGTGGCGTACGCGGGTATCTCGGTGCCGGTGATCGGCGTGGGGGTGCTGTCGGGACCGATCGGACTGGAAGGCGCGGGCCTGGTGTTCATCGTGTGCATGGCCGCGCTGGTGTCGACGGCGGGTGTCTATCTGTTCAGACGGCCGGTCCCGGCCCGGACCTGAGCGCGCGGCACAGGGGATCGGCTGCCTGCGGCGACCCGGTATCGCGGGTCGCGCCGCCTGCCGCCCGCGGCGACCGGCGTCGCGTGTCCCGCCGCCCCCTCCCGCCGTCCGTGCCGGGCTCCGAATGGCCCGATCGGCCCCGCGCGGGCACCCTGGAGAGATGAAGCCCGAGGCACCCGCCACGGCAGGGGGTGCGGTCGCCGGATTCCTCGGGAATCCCGTCGTCGGTATGGCGCCGTGGATCGTCTTCTCGCTGCTGGTGGGACCCGGCAGATTCGAGATCGCGGTCGTGCTGGCCCTGGCGGCGACGGTCGTCCTGGTCGCGGCCGGCCGGATCGTGGACCGGGGCAGTTCGTGGAAGCTGCTGGAGCTCGCCGACCTCGCCTTCTTCACCGTCCTGGCCGTCGTCGGCGCCGTCGCGAGCGACGGTACCCGGCGCTGGCTGGAGACGTACGCCGGTGAGGTCTCCAACATCGCCCTGTGCCTGATCGCCTTCGGGTCCATGGCGTGCGGGACGCCGTTCACGCTCCAGTACGCGCGGGAGCGGGTGGACCCGGAGTACTGGCACACGCCCGCGTTCCTGCGCACCAACTACCTCATCACCGGGGCGTGGGGGCTGGCGTTCCTGGTCGCCGCGGTCGCGGGCGCCTACGGCGACCTGGTCCTGCACGATCCGAACAACATCTGGACCGGATGGATCATCCAGATCCTGGCCATCGTGGCGGCCGTGCGCTTCACCGCCTGGTACCCGGACGTCGCACGGGCGCGCGCCCGGCGCGCGGCGGGCCTTCCGGGCCCGGACCCGCCGCGGCTGGGCGGGATGTTCCTGCCCCTGGCCGGGCTGCTGGTGCCGATCGGGATCGCGGTCCTGATCTTCGAGGACGCGTGGTGGCTGGGCGTGGCGCTGATCGTGGCCGGCGTCCTGCTCACCAAGGCCCTGACCGCACGCGGCGCCGAGTGACCGGCGTCGTCGTCGGTGCGTCGTTGTCAGTGGTGCCTTCTAGCCTGCGTTCATGACCACCATGGAGTCCGGAGGCTGTTCCGACGAGGTTCTCACGGAGTGCTTGACGGCTGTCGACGAGCTGCTCGTACGGCCGTTCCCCCCGACGTGTCACGACGACGCCACCGAGAGCGGCGGCCCCGGCCATCATGTGCGCGTGCTGCGGGCCAGCCACGACTTCTGGGACGACAACGGGGGCGAGGCCTGGCACCGGGCGGACGAGGAGCTGCGGGCCTGCCTGGACGCGCTGGGCGCGCAGTTCACGAGACGCTGGGGCGATCCGTACGAGGTCGACCTGTGGTCGTATCTGATAGCCGGGTACGAGGGGACCGAGGTGCCCGATCCGCTCGACCTGCTCAGCCAGCTGGCCGTGAGCATGCGGGTCTGGCCGATCGAGGACCACGGCCGCTGGCTCGGGCTCACCGTCGGGCAGGGGGACACGGAACTGCCGCTCGAACTGCTGGCGGTGGTCGGCCGGACACCCGTCCCCGAGCCGAGCCTGTCCGCAGGCGAGTGAGCGGAACCGGACCGCCGCCGCCCTCGCCGAGGGGGTGCGCCGGGAGTCCGGCCGGGGCGCCGCGCGTGGCGGGCGCGCGCCCCGGCCGGTGCGGTCAGGACAGGTCCGTCTGGAGGTAGGGGACCAGCCGGACGGGACCGCTCAGGCCGTGGTCCTGGCGGGCGACGGCGCCGAACACCGCGGGCTGGTCCACCCGCAGACGGTTGATCAGCGGTGTCGCGACCTCCACCTCGATCCGGTTGGCGCCGGGCCGCAGCAGACCGGGGCCGAGGTCGACGACGGGGTTCAGCCGGTTGACGGCAGGCAGCCGGGTGCCGTTGACGGTGACCCGGCAGGTGTCGCTGACCTGCCCCAGCTCCAGCCGGGCACCGTGCGCGGAGGTCCAGCCCGCGGGCAGGTCGACCGTGGTGCGGTAGTGCCCGACGCCCGCGCTGTCGGCGAGTTCGGGGATCTTCGACCACGGCAGGAGCGTGTCGAGGGCGACCGAGACGCCGACGACCTCGGTGCGGCTCGCGGTGGAGCCGGGACGCCAGTCCTCGACGTCCAGCTGCCACCGGGCGGGGACGACGGCGCCCGGCAGGGACGGGACCGTCGTGGTGAAGGTCCGGCCCCGGTCCGGCCGGGTGGTGTAGGTGCCGGGCGCGCTCACCCGTACGGCCAGACCCTTCTCGGCGAACAGGACGCTGTCGGCGTCGGTGGCGACCACGTGCGGCCGGGCGCCGTGCCGGTCGCCGAAGAGCCCCGGACGGCCCAGCGCGATGATCGTCGACTCACCCGGCTGGAGCTTGATCCGTACGGTGAAGTCGTCGCCGTCGCGCGTGTACCGGGCGAGCCGCACGGCGTCCCCCGTCCAGGGGTCGAGGAGGTAGGGGACGGTCTCGCCGTGACCGTCGCGGCGCAGGGTGACCTCGTGGTCGATGGCGGCGACGGGCGGCTTGACCGTCTCGGCGTGCTTGCCGTTGCAGAAGTAGTAGTAGTCCGCCTCCGCCGTCGAGCGCCGGGCGTTGAGCAGGGTGGAGGCGGTGGCGTAGCGGGCGTCGGGGGTGATGCCGAGCTCCGCCAGGGCATCCCCGACGGCCGCCTTGTCGGTGACGCGCACGACGTTCGGCAGGGCGAGGAGCCGGGCCAGGGTCTCGCGCAGCCGGTCCGTCTCGCCGTCGGCCGGGACGCCCGGGGTCAGGCCCTGGTCGAAGGCGCCGAGCAGGACGACCGGCAGCCCGGCCCGGGCCAGCGCGAGGATCCTGCCCGCGTCGTCGACGGACAGGGTGGGCGTGGAGCCGTAGAAGAAGTCGCCCTCGACGAACAGGGCCTTGTAGGCGGGGCCGTCGGGTGCCAGCCGGCCCTGTCGCACGGTGGCGCTGGGCAGGTCGAGCAGCGGGCTGCTGAGGAACTGGTGGGTCCAGCCCAGCGGGACGCCGGTCGCGGTGAACCAGGACGCGCCGATCCCGGTGGCGGTGTAGCCGGTCTGCCGGAAGACGGCCACGTCGGCGCGGGCGGTGCCGCTCTGCAGGACGCGGTGCACACGGCCGAGGTAGCCGGAGATGTCCGCGACATGCGTCCAGGTGGGCTGGCGCGGGCCCCACGACTCGCCGTAGCCGGCCGCGCCGTTGTACGGGCTGAACGCGGCGAAGCCGGGCCAGGCCACCCCGGGCGCGGTGGCGTAGGAGAAGCCGTGCAGGTTCGTCTGGTTGACGCCGGCCGCGTACGCGCCGCCCATGGTGCGCAGGAACCGGTCCCAGGTGGTGCTGTAGGCGGATCCGTTGTAGGCGCCCGCCTCGCAGGACAGCACGGTGTGGCCGGCCATGTCCCGGCCGCCCGCCAGACAGCGGTAGTCGTCGAGGTTCTTGAAGCCGAGGGACTCTCCCTCGGGGATGTCGAGCAGGGCGGCCGAGGCGATCGCGTCCGTCTGGAGACCGTACGGCTGGGCGCGCAGCCCCATGCCGAGGGAGTGCGCCCAGTTGCGCAGGGCGGTGATGTGGTGACGGTTGAACAGTTCGGAGACGGCTCCCCAGAAGTCGTGCCGGATCTGCCGGGTCACCTGGGCCTCGAACGCGAAGACCTGGTTGCTCTTGTCCAGCACGAGCGCGGGCAGACAGGGCAGCAGCGGCCGCCCGGTCCGCTCCTCGAAGGCCTCCGCAAGCCCGGTCGTCCAGACCAGTCCGTCGGTCTCCAGCTCCACGGAGTCCTCGAAGAAGGTTCCGCCCGCGGCCCGCAGCAGCCGCCGCAGTTCGGGCGTAAGGATCTTCCGGTCCCAGTGGTCCGTGACGGCTCGGGTGCCCGCGGCGCTGAAGTGGTCCACGACGTAGGCCGCCGGGGAGGTGTGCGGCCCCGACTCGGGCTGCTGCGCCGAACCGCGCTGCCAGTACGAGATCAGCACCCAGTCGCCGTCCGCCGGCGCCGTCCAGGACAGCGTGCCGTCGGTGACCAGCGCGGTCAGGTCCCGGACGCTGTCCAGGTCCAGGCCGGTCTCCTTGCGGGTGGAGTTGGCCGCGTTCACCCGGGCGGCCTGGACGGCCACGAGCCGCTGCCGGGTGACTCCGCTCCCGGCCGGGCGCACGGAGGCGGGCACCGGGCCTTGATACGTTTCACCGGCAGCCAACGAGACGCGTCCGTAGGCGAGTTCCTGTGCGGCCACCTCGTCGTCGGGGACGACACCGGGGACCGCGACGGGCCAACTCGGGCCGAGCGTCAGGTCGATGGTCACCCCGCGCCGGGCGGCTCTGCCCAGGGCCGCCGCCACGCCCTCCTGCCAGGGCCGGCTGCCCCAGCCGTGGTACGCGGTGTCCAGCACCGACTTGTCCTTGATGCTGTGGTGGACACCGGCGATCTCCATGCCGCCGAAGCCGGCGTCGGCGATCTGGTCGATCTCGCGGGCGACCTCGTCCGGGTCCACCAGCCCGTCCGGCCACCACCAGCGGAACCTGGGGCGCACGGAACGCGGGGGACTCGCGAACCAGTCGGCGTCCGGGGCCGGTCCCGCGGCCGCCGTCGGCACGGTGGCCGGAACGGCGGCCGCCACACCCGGCAGTGCGCCCAGCACCGTCGCCCCTATGCCTGCCGCGAGGGCCACACGCCGGGAAATTCCGCCGGGCCGCGGCGTCTCTTCAATCATGGTGCGCCTCAAAGTAGGAGAAAGAGTGGGGAACCAAATGACTGAATCGTTTCAATTCAGGTCGACGCGGGAACGCTAAGCCTGTGCTTCGTCGAAGGTCAAGGGATCGGCGGTGAGCGGGTGCGTGTGAGGGCCGGGCTAGGCGCCACCGGACGGGCAGTTGGACGGGTCATTGGAGGGGGCCGTCGGAGGGGCCGTCGGTCGCTCCGTCGGGCGGGGCGCGGGTGCGGGCGGACGCCGGGCCCGGACTGCGGATAACGTGCCGGTCATGCCCGCACCCGCGCCCGTCCCCGACCCGCCCCGGCCGCCGTTCTCCGCAGAGCCCGTGAACTCGGCATCGGCGTAGGCGATCTGCCCACCGGGCGGTACAACGCGCTGACGGACGTGCCCGGCATCCGCGTCGGACACACCACGCTGGTGGACCCGCCCCGGGTGCACAGCGGTGTCACGGCGATCGTGCCCGAGGGAGTGGGTCCCCAACGTCCGCTGCCTGCCGGGGTGTTCGCGGGCAACGGCTACGGCAAGCTGCTGGGCACGACACAGATCGCCGAACTCGGCGCGATCGAGACCCCGGTGCTGCTCACCTCGACCCTGTCCGCCTTCCGGGTCGCGGACGCCCTGGTCGGCTGGATGCTGGAGCGGCCCGAGGGCGCGGGCGTACGCAGCCTGAACCCGGTGGTGGGCGAGTGCAACGACGGACTCCTGTCCGACATCCGGTCGCGTCCGGTGCGCGAGGAGCACGTCCGGGCCGCACTGGACGGCGCCTCGGGCGGACCGGTCGCCGAGGGGTGCGTGGGGGCGGGCACCGGGCTGACCGCCCTCGGCTTCAAGGCGGGCATCGGCACCTCCTCACGCCGGGTGCGGCCGGCCGGGCGCGAGGCCGTTCTCGGGGTCCTCGTGCAGGCCAACTTCGGTGGCACGCTGCGCGTCCTGGGGCGCACCGTCACCCCGGCCGACGTCGGGATCCCCGCCGTGGACCCCGGCGCCCAGGACGGTTCCTGCATGGTCGTCGTCGCAACCGACGCGCCCCTGGACGCCCGGCAGTTGACGCGGCTGGTCCGGCGCGCGGTCTTCGGGCTCGCCAGGGCGGGAGCCTCGTACGGCCATGGCAGCGGCGACTACGGTCTCGCCCTCGGCACCCGCCCCCTGGGCGCGCCGGCCGGGCCCGCCGTGCTGTCCGACGGCGACCTCGACCCGCTGTTCGCCGCCGTCCTCGACGCCGTGGAGGAGGCCGTCCTCGACTCGCTGCTGACCGCCACCACGACCACGGGCCCGTACGGGGACACCCGTCACCCGCTGCCCGCGGCTCCGTTGCTCGCCCTGCTGGGGTCCGCGGTGGTGTGAAGGGCGAGGAGCTGACGGGTGTGGCCGGGCACGTGGTTCTCGGCGAGACCGTCGATCAGGCCCGCCAGCGGGACCGGCTGGTCGAGTACGAGGGTGTCGCCGGACATGAGGAAGGCGGGCACCAGGACCGAGGCGGCCCCGGCGTCGAGCCGGTCGGCGATGTCGCACAGCAGTCCCGCCTGGCTGCGGACGTGGTCGATCAGCTCCTCGCGGGTGGAGTGTGCGGCGGTGATCCGGTCGAGGTTCCAGGCGTCGAGGCACACCCGGTTGTCGAAGGCGGGCCGGGCGCCCGCGACGACACCCAGGGCGACCGCCGCGACCGAGGCGTCGACGCTGAGGAGATGGGCCATGATCTGGTCGGCGTTCCAGCCGCCGTCGGCCGCGTCGCCGAGGCCGGGGCCGGCCGCCACGTCGAGCAGCCGGTCGTAGGCGTCGCGCAATGCCGTCGTGTCCACGGGGTCACTTCCCTTCGGCCGGGCCGGGCCGGCCCTGTTCGTGCTCGGCCGCCTCGGCGGCGTCCTTGATGGCGGCCAGCCGCCGGTCCCAGTCGGCCGCCAGCGAGGCCATCCACCGGGCCGTCGTGTCGAGCGCGTCGGGTCGTACCGCGTAGCGCACCTCGCGTCCGACCCGGCCGCCGCGCACCAGCCCGGCGGCGTCCAGCACGGCGAGGTGCTTGACCACGGCCTGGCGCGAGACGGGGAGGTGCTCGGCGAGCGACGTGGCGGTGGCCTGGCCGCGGGCGGCGAGCAGTTCGAGCAGCCGGCGCCGGGTCGGGTCGGCCAGTGCGGCGAGGACGCCGTCGACGGTGTCCTCGGTGCCGCCGGCGCCGGGGCGCTCCGCCGTCACGCGGAGGGCTGTTCGGCGCGCGCCTTCAGCGCGTCGAGCTCCAGCGGCCAGCCCGCGGTGTGGTCCTTGAGGTTCTGGGCGCGCAGTTCCTCGGACCCGGCCAGGGACGCGAAGCCGCTCTCGACGACGCGCAGCCGCGTCCCGTCGCCCTCCGGGGTGAGGGTGAACTCCACCAGGGTGCTGTTGTCCTCGCGCAGTTCCTCGCCGGGAAAGGCGCTGGTCCAGCGGTACGCCAGGTACGTCGGCGGTTCCACCTTCTCCACCCGCACCGGGAAGTCGCCGTGCTCGGGGTTCTTCGCCACCATCGACTCGCCTTCCTTGGCCACGGTGCCGGGCAGGCTCGCCTTGTCGGCCACCCAGAAGCCGGGCTGGGCCACCAGCGACCAGACGCGCTCCAGGGGCGCGGAGATCAGGGTCTCGCGTTCGATCCGGTCCTCGCTCATGAGGGACTCCTCTGTCGTCACCGTCCATGTGTGCAACTCCAGAGTTGCACATCAGTCATCGAGGCGCAACCGTAGGGTTGCGTGTGGTGGCGCGCGGAGAGTGGCGCGTGGTTCGCGGGTGCATTCACCGCCGGGTTCGGGGCAGACGCGGGACGCGGGCTCGGCGCGGGCGCAGTCGCCGAGAGCCGGCCGAACCGTCGAAGAGGGAGTCACCGTGACCACGTACGTCATCACCGTTCCCGGCACGTTCCTGCGAGCCGTCCCCCACGGCCTGCGCTCGGGTATCGAACGCAGGCTTCGGCCCTCGGACCCCAGGAACACGGATCTGGGGGAGAACGAGGAGCTGAGTCTGCTGACGGTGGACGAGGGCGGCATGTTCGCCGCCCGGGTCGAGGTCGACGCCGCCGACAGCGCGGGCGCCGAGGCCGAGGCGGTACGGGTGGTCGCGCGGGCCCTGCAGGACAGCGGCCTGAGCGAGCAGGACGCGCCGCTGGGCGAGGCGATCGTGACGGGCATCGACAGCGAGCTCTGAACGGCCCTCCACCGAGGGGTTTCCCGGGCCGTCAGGCGCACTCGTACGTGAAGTAGGTGGTGGCCGACGGGCCCCGGCCCGAGGTGCCGCCGGGGGAGAGGACCCGGAGTTCCGCCGCCGCCCGGTAGGTGCCGGTCCCCCGGAACGACCAGCGCAGATGCACCCGCGCCTGGTCCTGCCCAGCGGGCACCGTCTCGCGCAGGACGTCGGAGCGCGTGCCGTCGTTGCGCACCCAGCGGTAGGACAGGGTGCCCGGCCGTCCGTTGGTGGTGATCACACCCACGACGTCCATCGTCCCGTCGCACCCGACGGTCGACGTGAGGGTGGTGACGCTCACCCGTTCCGGCACCACGTCCGGTCCCGAACGCTGCCAGGCCAGGAACGCGATGGCCACGATCAGCACCAGTGCGGGCAGGGCGTGGCGGCGCGGGTCCCGTCGCGTGCGGGCGGGGCCGGGCCCGACGACCGGGAGGGTCGGGGAGGTGCCGGAGGAACGCCGGGCCGTCGCGTGGGTCACGCCCGGGCCGAAGCGCAGGACCGTGCCGTCCACGCGATCGGGGGCCGTTTGATGCGTAGGCGTGGTCGGGACGGTCGCGTCGTCGAGGAGCGTGGTGTCCGCCGCGGGCCGCTGGATCCAGTGGCTGCCCAGTTCGGTCGCGCTGTACTCGGCCGGGGCACCCGGTCCGCCGCGCGTGTCCTGCCGACCCGGCGCGCCCGGTCGGCCCGGTGTGCCCGGCGGTCCCGGTGGGTTCGGTATGCCGCCCGTGCCGTGAGCGGTGGGGGTGGACGGGGCCTCGGAGTGCGCGGGCCGGGTGCGGTCGTCGTCCGGAGTCATCGCAGGCTGCACCCTCTCGTCAGAAGCTGCTGCGAAGCGCCGCCGTCGGCGGACGCGGGCTTTGTGGTGGCCTGTACGGCCCAGTAGCAGCCGCCGCCCTGGAATGTGTGGTCGACGCCGATCGTGTACTGCGTCGCACCGCTGCGCTCGAAGGTCTGCGACGCGCCGTCCGGGGTGCCGAGCTGACCGCTCGTGGCGCCGGTGTACCAGGAGACCACCAGGGTCAGGGGCCCGGTGCCGTCCGTGGTGACGGTGACCGTGGCGGTGCCCGTGGTGGGACCCGTCTGCCGGAACCCGGAGAGGGTGACCGCCTTCACGGCCGGTGCGGCGGGCGCCGAGGGCGAGGCGGGCGTGCTGGGGGTGGCGGACACCGTGGGCGGAGCGGTCGTCGGCGTGGCCGTGGTCGTCGCCGGACCGGTCGGCGGGTCCACCGGCGGCGGGCTCGAAGCGGCCGTCGCCGACGGACCGCCGGGGGCGGCGCTCTCGCTCCCCGACGGCGAGGGGCCGGGGGACCCGGAGGGGTCGGCCGACCCGGACGGGCCGGCCGACGCACCGGCGGGCGTCGCCCCGGGATCCGTTCCGGGCCCCGCACTGGTCGTGGCCCAGGCTCCGGTGGCTCGCTCGCCCGCCGGAGCGCCGCCGAACGGTACGCCGCGGGCCAGCAGGACGAGCAGGAGCGCGACGACGGCGGACACGAGGACGCCAGGGAGCGTGGGCCGCCACACGTGTCCTCGCCCGGTGCCGCGGCCCGGCGCACGCAACCAGCTCCGCCGCAGCGCGGTGCGGGCGGTGTCCGTGGTGGACAGCCGTCCGGTACGGGCCGACGGACGCAGCAGCGCCAGCAGGGTCACGAGCGCGGCGAGCCGGCTGCGGCCGCGCTCCTCCCAGTCCGGGCCGAAGGCGTGGACGGCGGCCGCCTCCAGTTCGCCGACGAAGGCCTCGGCGTCGGCGGGCCGCTGCGCGGCCGACTTGGCCAGGCCCTGGCGGACCAGTGACTGCACGGACTCGGGGACCTCGTCGAAGGGGACGGGCGCGTCGAGGTGGCGCAGTGCGAGTTCGGCGAGGTTGTCGCCCGCGTACGGCTTGCGGCCCGTCAGGCATTCGAAGAAGGTCGCCGTGGCCGCGTACACGTCACCGGCGGGCGAGGCGGGGGCGCCGGTCCACTGTTCCGGAGCCATGTAGGAGGGCGTCCCGGCCACACCGGCGCTCTCGCCCGTGCTCACCGCGATGCCGAAGTCGACCAGCTTCGACGCGCCGTCCGGCAGGACCAGGACGTTCTCCGGCTTGTAGTCGCGATGGACCACGCCGATCCGGTGCGCGTCGGCCAGGCCGAGCAGCGAGCCCTTGAGGACGACGAGCGCGGCCTCGGGTGTGAGCGGCCCTTCCCGCTTGAGCAGGGACCGCAGGGAGACCCCGTCCACCAGTTCCATCACGATGGCGGCACCGTCGGGGCTCTCGACGTACTCGTACAGCCCGGTGACGTGCGGGCTGTCCAGGCCGGCCAGCAGCCGGGCCTCCGCCCGGAAGCCGCTGACGAAGCCGGGGCGGGTGTACAGCGACTCGCTGAGGTACTTCACCGCGACCGCGATGCCGGTGTCCCGGTGCACGGCCAGCACGACGCGGCCGCTGGCACCGGAGCCGAGCTCCAGCGACTCGGTGTATCCGGGAACCGTCCATGCGCTCATCCGTATCCCCCCAGGACCCGTCGTGGCCCGGCGCATCACCGCTTCGGATGTCCCCGGCCACGGGATGACAGACACCTCCGCGGCCGCTGCGGTTGCGGCGAAGCTGTGTGTGTCGCGCACGTATCGGCGGTGCCGCCGGGAGGTGGGGACAAGTGGGGGGAGGGGACGGCGGGGGAGGGACGGCGGGACGGGGGGCGCGGCCGCGGGGGGGCCCCCCCCGCCGCGCCCCCCCCCCCCCCCCCCCCC